>JAJEDS010000342.1 GCA_022821365.1 Dehalococcoidia bacterium
CCTTACCGTTCTTCGGAACAGTCGGGGCACTCATGCCCGTCTTGCTCTATAGAAAGACTATCATGTGGTGATATAGTTGTCAATACATTTTTGATGAATTGGTACAAGTTTCAGACAAATAGATCAGGGGCGGACAATGGTCCGCCCCTCATTGCTTTTGTCCCGTCTGCTGTTGAACTTGACTATGCTGCCTGGGGCATTTCCTGGGGCCGGTTGGGGATCAGGAATGATATCAATAGCCCGAAGAAATAAATGGCGGCTGAGATATAGAAGCCTAGCTCCCAGCCAAACCACTGCACCGCAAAGAAGATGAACACGGCAGATATCGCGCCGAACAGCGTGTTGTTGCCCCACATCAACCCCAGGAATGATGACTCCAGGCGCCTTCCGACGGCTATATCCGCTGCCGCCGCCTGGGTCAGGTTGTTGACGGAGAAGTTGAAAGTACCGTAAATGGCGATGAGAATGGTAAACATTGGGGTATAGCCACCCGCCACTTGGGCGCTCATGATCGTGGCCAGGGTCAGGATTGTGGTCAGCGCCATAACGAAGACAATTATCAACTTCCGGCCGATTCGGTCCGACACGGCGCCGATAACCGGGCCCGAGAAAATTCCCGGAATCACCATCAGCGCTACGTGGACGGCCAACAGAGTTACAACGTATGGGTCCAGTACATGGTAGCCGTCCTTCTCCAGCAGGTAAGCCAGGTAAAGGGGAACCAGGAACACGTAAGACCGGTCTGCCATGCCCCTGACCGCGGAGACCGTGAAGATCGCCCACATTCCTGTGCCCCGGAAGGCGTCCTTCATTCCCCGCCAGTTGGTGTCAAACCTCTCCCGGATATTTATACCTTCCGGCTTTGCCCCTCCCGCATTTCTAAGCAACAGGAGGATGATTATGCTGGAAGTGAACATGATAACTGTGCTGAATCCAACGATAAGACGCCAACTGATTGGCCCCCAGGGCAAATCCCAGGTAAACAGCCCTTCCCAGGCAATTACTCCTCCCAGGAATGCTCCCAGCGCCAGGGGACTGACGGCGTCTCCAATGCTGCCCATAGACCTGTGGAGGGAGATGAACTCGCCGCGCCGTTCAGGAAAACGCCTGGCGAGCAATCCCAGCGCCGGTGGATGCCACATGGCGCTGCCAATGGAACCGAGTGACAGGGCTGCCAGGATCAGGACATAACTGGGCGCAATCGACATTAACAGGTAGCCCAGGCCAACGCTGAATGCGCTTATCGACAGAACCCACGCCACCCGGTGGTGGTACAGGTCCACAAAGAAGCCACCCACGGTACTGCTGACGCCGCCAAAGATGGAACGTATCGCCGGTATCAGCAGTCCCAGGGTAGCGTTCACCCCCAGGTCCGCTAGAATGATGGGCGCCAGCAGCGGGATGCTGTGGGCGTAGAGGTGCTCAAAGGCGTTGGCGCCGATGAGAGTAGTGGCTAATACCGAGTTTTTGGTTCGACCCTCCTGCCCCGTGGGGGGAGCTACTGCTGTGGTTGTTGCCAAAGTCGTCACCTGCCTTTACAAGATTGACTCGACAAAGGGTGATCCATTGGCCGGATTCGCCAAATTTGTCGGGGGATTGGGCCGATTATACACCTTTGGCAGAGGTGGCAACACGTTTGTTGACAGCACTTGCAACAGGAACCTACTCGCAAATCTGAAACGATTTTGCGCTGCTAATATTCGGTAAACATCCGCTGAATATCCGCTCTGTCGTGGGTCGTGGATAAGGCCAGCGCCAATAGAATCCTGGCTTTCTGAGGTTGCAGGTTATCGGACACTATGAAGCCTTGTTCGTCTTTCCTGGGCGTCATTACAACTCGCCCGTTGGTCGAGCGCGAGGCAAGCACGACCGGCATACCCCCTTCGACCGCCTTTGCTGCCGCTTCTATTGCCCTTGGCGGAAAGCTCCCGCCTCCGAATCCGGCCAGGACGAGCCCATCCGATTGGTTGAGTCGAACCGCGTCCACAAGGAGTTCATCGGAACCGGCGTAACAGTAGACAATGTCAACGCGGGGCAGCGAGTCCATGCTGGAGACGTCAAATTCGGTGGCGGTTGTGTGCCGGCGCAAAGGAGCGCGGTACATGACCACCTGGCCGTCGGAATCCGCGTAACCGAGGAAGCCCAGTTCGTTGGGCTTAAAGGTTTCAACCCGGAATGTGTTGGTCTTAACCACGTCCCGGGCGCACTGGATTTCGTTGTTGAGGACCGTCAGCACGCCCATGCCGGCGCTGATGGGACTGGCAGCAACCCGAATGGCGTCCAGCAGGTTGAGGTCCGCGTCGGTGCCCACGGCGGTGGGAGGACGCATGGCCCCGGTTACCACCACGGGCTTGCGGTACTTGACGGTTAGATGGAGAAAGTAGGCCGTTTCCTCCAGGGTGGCGGTACCGTGAGTTACGACTATTCCGTCAGTACCATCGCTCTCAAGGAGTGTGTTGACCCGCTGCGCCAGGCGCAGCCACTCCTCAGGACCGATGGCAGTGCTGCCTACGCTTACCAGGTCTTCGGCCGTAATTTCGGCTATGTCCCAGGCTTCAGGAATTCGGTCAAGGGACTGTTCAATGGTGATGTGGCCTCCAAGCTCCGGGTAGAGAATAAAGTCCAGGCGGTCGGGTCCCACACCTGCAATACTTCCGCCGGTGGCTACAATGGCAATTCGTGGCTTTGGCCCGTTCATAGTTCCCCCTTTATGTTTCAGGAATTCGCCCGATATTTCTACAGGATTGAGGCCAGTTAAAGGAGCTTCATTCAGCTTGCTATAATGACGGGAGTCGGCTTGCAGGCTAGAATGCCTTTTCTTTCCTGTCAACCAGAATACCCAATGATGGACACCAGGGGTCTTTGCTTTTGCGCGCGTTAATTGTTTCCGACATTCACTCCAACCTGGAGGCCCTGGAAGCTGTAATTGCAGACGCCAGGGAGAGGGGAGACTTTGACGCGGTATGGTGCCTGGGCGATTCGGTGGGGTACGGGCCGGACCCTGAGGCATGCCTGGATTTGCTGATGAGTTTCCCCCTGATTGCGGTGGCAGGCAACCACGACCGGGCAGCCCTGGACGTGCGGGAGAGCGCCGATTTCAACAACGCTGCGGCATTAGCGGCCGACTGGACGGCGCGGCGGTTGGGTCAGGACTACCGGGAATTTCTCGGCGGATTGCCCGAAATTGCCAAGGCTGGCGAGTTCACACTGGTCCACGGCAGCCTGAGGGCTCCACTGCGGGAGTATTTGTTAAACGAAGAGGCTGCCGCCAGCACCTTCGGAAGATTATCAACTTCCTACTGCCTGGTCGGGCACTCGCACATGCCCTTCCTGTGCCTGGAAAACCGGGAGGGTCCTCTCTTCGTACAGTTTACTGAAGATGAGGTGTTCCCCCTGGACCCGCGGCGATGGATAGTGAACCCGGGCAGTGTGGGCCAGCCCAGGGACTACGATCCCCGGCCCAGTTATGCCCTGTTTGTGAAGGGTGAGAGAGATTCCGCCGGAACCCTGGAGCGCCACCGGGTGGAGTACAACCGCGCCGCCACCCAGGAAAAGATGCGGCAGGCGGGCCTGCCCCGCAGCCTCATCGACAGGCTGAATCACGGAGTTTAACGGTGCTGACGGAGAGGCAGGTTCCCATGCGCTGGCCAGCCCTACCCGAAGAAGCCAATCTATTGACAAGTTTGGGTACTGTTGATAGGCTTTTGCAACCTGAAACGTAGCAGTTTTGGGTAGGGTATCTGTGGCCCGCTAGCTCAACTGGCAGAGCAACGGACTCTTAATCCGTAGGTTCTCGGTTCGACCCCGAGGCGGGTCACCAAATGAGAAACATGGTGGCTAGAGGGAATTGCAGTCTGGGGGAGTGTCGGAATTGGTAGACGAGCATGACTTAGGATCATGTGCTGCAAAGCGTGGGAGTTCGAGTCTCCCCTTCCCCACCACTCCGATAACCCTGAAAAGGCCCGTTCAATGGGCCACTATCTTGAATCCGGCGCAGAAACCGAAGAGTTCTAAACTTTGCCGCCGGGGGGAGGGCTGTTGGCTACGCTTCTGGAAGTTAATGACCTAAGGACACATTTCTTCACCTTCGAGGGTGTCGTTAAGGCAGTAGACGGCGTTTCTTACGAAGTGGAAGAGGGCGAAACCCTGGGTCTTGTAGGGGAAAGCGGCTGCGGCAAGAGCGTGAGCGCCCTGTCGCTCATGCGCTTGATACCGGACCCGCCGGGCAAGATTGTATCGGGCGAGTTGCTGTTCGAGGGCGAGGATATCTTGAAGATAGACATGGACGATATGCGCCGTATTCGCGGTGCAAAGATGTCCATGGTCTTCCAGGAGCCCATGACCTCCCTCAACCCGGTGCTGACCTTGGAAAGGCAACTTAGCGAGACCCTCCAGCTTCACCGGGGCATGAGCAGGGAAGAGGCGCGGTTAGAGTCCGTTGACCTGCTGGCCCGTGTGGGCATTCCCGACGCGGAACGCCGGGTGAAACAGTACCCCCACCAGTTCAGTGGTGGTATGCGGCAGAGGGTTATGATCGCCATGGCGCTCAGCTGCAATCCCAAGCTTATCATCGCCGACGAGCCCACCACGGCGCTGGACGTGACCATTCAGGCCCAGATCCTGGAGTTGATGAAGTCGCTGACCAACGAGTTCGGCGTTTCCCTGATCGTCATTACCCACAACCTGGGTGTTGTGGCCCGCTATGCCGACCGCATGAACATCATGTACGCTGGCAAGATTATTGAGAGGGGCACGGCCAGGGAGGTTTACAGCAACCCAAGGCACCCGTACACGGTCGGTCTGCTCAAGTCGGTGCCCAGGTTGGACCTGCCGCGCCGGGCGAAGCTGGACCCCATTGAGGGGCAGCCCCCTGATTTGATCAACCTGCCTGAAGGCTGCTCCTTCCGTGAACGTTGCCGGTGGGCCGTCGACAAGTGCGCTACGGAGACGCCCCCTTTGATGTTGGTGAACGAGGGCCACTGGACTGCCTGCTGGAGGTCCGACGAGTTGGGGCCTTCTGCCTTGGAATTCCTGGTTGATCCGAGCGAGCTTGATGCGTCCACCAATGGTGGCGCGGCTGCTGAGCCTGAAACTGACGACGATAACTAGTCCGCGGAGTGTATGTGACTATGACCACCATGACTGAATCCGAACAGCGTGGCAACGGGGCCATCGCCCACGACGACATTCTGGTCGAGGTCAGGAACCTTCAAATGTACTTCCCGGTAACTGCCGGGATCATCTTCCAGCGAGCGGTGGCCCAGATCAAGGCGGTGGATGACGTGAGCTTTTACGTCCGCAAGGGCGAAACCCTGGGTCTCGTGGGTGAAAGCGGTTGCGGCAAAACCACTACCGGCCGCTGCATCCTGCAGCTCTACAAACCCACAGGCGGCCAGGTGCTCTTCGAGGGCCAGGAACTGACCGGAATGTCTACCCGGCAGATGCGGGTGATGCGACGCCAGATGCAGGTAATCTTCCAGGACCCTTATAGCTCCCTGAATCCCCGAATGACTGCCGGCAACATCATCGGGGAGCCGCTGATCGTACACGGGCTGGTGAACAGCAAGGAGGAATACCGGGACCGGGTGGCTGAACTGCTGCAGAACGTGGGCTTGAACCCTTACATGGCCGACCGCTTCCCTCACGAGTTCAGCGGCGGACAGCGCCAGCGCATAGGCGTAGCCCGGGCTCTCTCCGTTGGTCCATCCTTCATAGTTTGCGATGAGCCGGTTTCCGCGCTGGACGTCTCCATCCAG
>JAJEDS010000237.1 GCA_022821365.1 Dehalococcoidia bacterium
ACTCCCGAAGAAACTCCTCCACCTGGCCCAGACTGGCTTCTCCTCCCATTCCCTCTCCTCCCGTCCACAACTTCTTCCCTACCTTCTATAGCCTACTTTAACCCCTTCCCTCCCTTTCTACCTAATTTGTTGGAACAGATGAGCCAGCCCTCGGCACCTACGATCCAGATGATGGACATGAGCAACCCGACGAGGGTGAGCAGCAAGTCGGAGACGGTGCGCATGAAGAGAAGAATAAGTGCGGCGATGAGCAGGAAGGCCAGCCCCACCAGGGGAGCCATGCCCTCCTCGGTGGCCCTTACGTACTCGTCCTCAACTATTATTGGCGAGACACTGCTGACAGTCAGCGGACCGTCACTGGCCTGGGCGAGGGCCAAGATTCGTCGTTCGGCGTCGGCAACGCGCTCGTCGCCGGTATTCAGGAGGCGGACGGTAGCAATGGCGACGGGCGCGCCGTCGGTGTCGGTCCCGGTCATGGCGTCGATGGCGCCAAGGATTTCCGGTGGACCCTGAAGGTTGTCGATGTGGGCCTGAGTGACGGAGTCGAAATTGGGTACCTGGAGCAGGGCCATGACCAACAGGGACGGGGAAATAACCGAATCGCCTGGAGCTAACAACCCGGTGACGCTGGGGTCGGCGACTACCTCATTGACCAGGGAGTCCATCTGGGCCAGGCCGCCGGGGGTAAGGGCATTACCGCGAAAGAGAAGAGTGACAACACTGGCCTCGCCGGTCTCACTGAAGAGGGCTTCTATTTCGTGCAGGGCCTCGGCGACGGCGCTGCCCTGGGGCAGGGTGGCCCTGGTTTCGGGCGGGGGAGCGCGGTGGACAGCGCCATAGCCCAGCGTGACGGTAATGACCAGCAAGGCAAGAAGCGTTATCCAGGGGCGGGCCGTGACCAGGCGGGCCAGCCAAGTAAGTGTTCTGTCCAAGGTGAAATTCCCCCTTTATTGGCGGGTAAAGATTGAACAAACGGCGGAGCGTGGCTTCCAGTGGACCCTGGTCCATACAGGGGGAGGAAGCCGGACTCCGGAAATTTGAGGTTCCCGCCTCTGCGAGAACGACGGTATTTTCCCAAGCCTGAAATGCCCTTGCTCCAAAGCTGCGCCTCACTACTATCCGGGCCTTCCCCCCGCGTCTGAATGCAGGGGGGCTGCGAAAGACCTCTTAATGAACAGTCAAGGCACCGTCCTGTGGGAACCGGCGGAGGGCGCGCCGGACCGGTCTCCGGCTTCGGGATAGAACTGGGCGCAGTAGGCGCGGAAGGGCATAATCTCGCCATCTGAACGGCAGAGGCGGGGACGGGAGCGGTATTGCTTTCGGCTCCAGATAGCCACGTCCTGCAGCACATCGCCCATTTGCTGGGCAGCCATGAACTTGTTGAAAATGGGAGCGCGCCAGCCCACGGGCAGGAAGCCAAGACCCACGATACGCCGGCCGGGATTGCGGATTTCCCTAACCTGGGAGACGAGGGTCAGGTCGATAAGGGTCCCGTCCACCGGGGTGGCCAGAACCCAAAGCCGCAGGTCGACGCCGATGAAGTGTTCGCGAATCTCCACGAAGGAGTAACCCAAGCCAAATATTTGGGTGATGGCGGAGAGGTCCATGGTGAAGGCAGAAAAGCCAAACACTTTGCGTACAGTCCTGAAGTCGAAGCTACTCACCAGGCGGGCGCCGTCGACCTGGATACGGCCTGCCCGCTGGAAGCTGCCGTAACCGTGGACATATCGGAAATGGGCCAGGTCCACGGAGTTTTCGGTAGTCTCCTGGGGATGGCCTGGGAATCGGATGGTGCGAATGGAGGGACTGGACCAACCTTCGCGGGTGGGGCGGTCGGGGTGAAGTTCCCACTGGGGAGTTCGGCCGTCAATGCCATACCAGGCGAAGATGAGACCGTTGATTTCCTGGGTTGGGAAGACCTGCAAATGAGCGGTACGGGGCGGGTCGGCATAGGGAGTGGCAACGCACTGACCGACAGCGTCGAACTGGTAGCCGTGAAAGGGGCACACCAGACGACCATCACGGACGCTGCCGCCCGCCTCGGGGCCCAGGTCGGAGCCGAGGTGTGGGCAGTGGGACTCGGCAACGCAGACTGTGCCCTGGTCGTCGCACCACACGATAATGTCCTCGCCCATCCAGACCTTTCGAAAGAGACCTCCCCGCGGGATGTCGGCGCGAGTGGCAACGAAGTACCAGCCCTCGGGAAAGGGGGAAGGTAGTTGGTTGGCGGCAAGTTGTGAATGGGAAGCGGGCATGGGCCGAGTCTCCCGGATTGGGGTTCCAGGCTGGGGCCACGGGATGTGGAGGTAAACCGGCCCCGACGCCAATCTGGCCTGCGCCACGTTCGAGCAAGGACCACTTGTCTTCAAAGGGCCAGGCAGGAAGACATCATAACTTTATGTAAATGAATTTGCGGGGAGAAGATACGCTCAACTAATTATGCCGGGGCGTACCTCGGAAAAAAAGGTGAATTCTTGCGTTCAAAGTATCATTATGCCGCAAGGGTGAGGGCCATCGAATATGAATTGGTTCAGCCCTGACTACCGTTCATCCAAGGATGGAACATAACTGGTCCAGGCTCGAGGTTCCAACCTGGGCGGGAACGACGGGGTGTCCCCAAACCTGATTTGCGATAGCCCTGCTGCAAGGGTCGAGGCATATTGCGGTGGGTAGATTTGGACGCTTCGCTAAAGAAAAGGAGGTTGGAGTGAGCATTTCCGGCTAAGGGTTTGAGGCGGATGGAGGGTCTGGAAAGGCGGGCTTTCGTGCATTGGGTGGCAGAGCTTTGTTACGGGGACCCAGCAGGAAGGGGACGGCTTCAGACTGGAAGATGTGGTGCGGCCTCGGAAGTCTTTGAGAGCATTGCCAGGGCGTGGGAGGGAGAGCGGCTTGTGCGGGGAAGAGGTTGTCTATAACATAGCGGCATTCTGTCCACAGGTCCGGAGGCGCTATGGTCCAGTACTCGTTTCGTTTGCCCAATGCCGATTACCTGGGATTTCCGGCCACTACGGGGGCCATAGTCGAGACTGCCGTGAAGGCGGAGGAACTGGGGTTTGACGCGCTGTTCGTCAATGACCACGTTATAGTGGATGATTCGGCGCGGAGTGAGTCGTGGCGAAACGTCTACGACCCGCTGATGGTACTGTCCTACGTGGCGTCGCGTACCAGCAGGGTGATGCTGGGGACGTCGGTGCTGATAATGCCGTACCGCAACCCGGTGGTTACGGCCAAGATGATTGCCACGCTGGACCAGATGTCGGGAGGGAGGGCGATTGTGGGTGTGGGTTCGGGATGGAACGAGGCGGAGTACAGGGCGCTGGGGGTGCCCTTCCGGCAGCGGGGGGCAAGGACGGACGAGTATTTGCGGATTTGGCAGGCGTGTTGGGAGGAGGGAGCTACATCTTTCCAGGGTCGGTTCTTTTCCTTTGAAAATATGTACGTTTACCCTAAGTCGCTGCAGCAACCACACCCGCCGGTGTGGATCGGCGGTTCGAGCGAGGCGTCGCTGCGGCGGGCGGCACGCTTCGGGCAGGTGTGGCAGCCAACGCCGACGGCGCTGGATACGCTGGTGAGCAACCAGAATTACCTGAGGGACTATTGCGCGGAGATCGAGCGCGAGGAAGCTCCACCGACCAGGATGAGCTTCCGCGTGAACTTCAGTAAAATTACGGGAAGTTCCAGCGGGAGCGGGGACCGTCCAACGGGGCAGGGGACACCGGAACAGGTGGCGTCGGATATTACGCGGTACCGGCAGGAGGCGGGGCTGGACCAGTTCCAGATAAACTTCAACGGGTGTGGCAGCCTGCAGCAGTTGGTGGATTCGATGGATGTATTGGTGGAGGAAGTTATGCCGAGGGTGGAC
>JAJEDS010000154.1 GCA_022821365.1 Dehalococcoidia bacterium
AGAATACAACCCTCGGGTGCAGGACGCCCTGGTCCGCCTGGCAAACTCCGCCTCTCTGGACCTGGACTACATGGAGTCCGAACTTGCGGGGATCTGGGAAGATCTGCTGGCGCCTAGCGAAACCAACTCCTTTCCTCCAAACGGTCCTCCCACCGTGCGCCTGCTTAGAAGGCGTTTCCATGTCCTCCACCCGGCCATGCAGAGAATGGCTCTGCGACAAGCCTACATCGCCGTAAAGGGCGACGCCCGGCGTTTGGGCGAAACCCACCTGCGCGCAATGATCGACTTTGCCTCTCCTCACCGGGCCCCGGGCAGCCTCGATCTCCCCGCGGACATCTCCCTGCGGTTATCTGCCGACGAAATTTCTCTTTCAAGAGCGGCGACGGCGGCGGAATGCCCTTTTCCCGAATTGCCAGACTTCCAATTTCAGCTGCCAAATAACATTACCGCCAGTAATGCAGTCCATTTCATTGGTGAATGGCAGGTGATTGTCGAACCCCTCAAGGCATCGGAAATTCCCGACCTTAGACAACCCGACGATTTTACGGCCTATTTTGGACATACAACCCTGGGTTCGTCCCCGCAAATTCGGAAAAGGAAGGATGGTGATCGTTTTCAGCCACTTGGAATGCATCAAATGAAGCGATTACACAATTTCTTCATCGACACAAAGGTACCCCGGGAGTGGCGCGACAGGGTACCCCTGCTGGTAGGAGACCAGGGAATCGCCTGGGTGGTGGGCTACCGCATCGCGGAGTGGGCAAAAGTGCCCGAAGACAGGACTCCCGACACTCCGGTCCTAAGAGTCCGGTTCAACAGGATTGACGAATAAACTTACTCTGTTATTATTCGCGGCTGAGACTAGGAATCCAGCTGTTCGGCCAGCGCCTCTGGCTCGGTAACGGGCAGTTGGCAGGCATAATTCTGGCAAACGTAAGCGGTTGCTTTGCCGTCAACCATCCCCCGCTCTGCCAGCAAAGGCATTTCATACCCCCGGGAATCGCCGTCGCCATCCCCATCTTCTTGGCCGTCGGCCTTCCCAACCAAGACCTTGTTGGGCAGATACCGGCTGTGGACAGTGTCCAGCAGCGCACCCAAACCCTCCCCTTCCAGGTCGCCGATTATGGCGATTTCCTTGGGAAGCGAAACGTAGAAGTCCAGCACCCCCAGCCAGTATGCAGCGCCACCAGGAGCCTGGGTCATCAGCCTGCTTAACGCCCGGAGGGGGCGCGACGCCTTCAGGTTGTAGTCTTCGTCACCGGTTATCAGCGCCAGTTTCAACAGCACTTCCGATGCCACCGAACCGCCGCACGGCTGGGCATTATCAAACACATCCCGGGGACGGGTAACCAGGGTTTCGTGTTCAGTGCCCGTGTCGTAGAACCCCTCTACGCCGTCGTCCCAGAACAGGTCAACCATACGGTTGGCCAGCGCCACCGCCCGGTCCAGCCAGTCCTGCTGGAAAGTAGCTTCATACAGGGCCAGGTAGCCATCCGCCACGCAGGCGTAGTCCTCCAGGTAGCCAGGTATTTTGGCCTGCCCTTCCCGGTAGGTGCGCAGCAGCCCCCCTTCTACCGTCATTGCTTCGTGCAGGAAGCGGGCGTTGGCCTCCGCAGCCGCCAGGTAGTCAGCGCGGTTCAACGCGGCCCCCGCCTCGGCAAAAGCCCGCAGCATCAGGCCGTTCCACGACGCTATAACCTTGTCGTCCCGGAAGGGGTGAATACGCTTTTCCCGTTCATCTAGAAGATTCGGCTTTCCTCGGGCGATAAGCGCAGTCAACTCCTCTTCTTCTATGCCGTGCTCCAGGGCAAAGGCTTCCGGGCCATGTGGGATGTTCAGTATATTTGCCCCTTCAAAGTTGCCTGCATCCGTTACCCCATAGAAACCGCCAAGCATGTTGCCTTCGGCCTCTCCCAGGACCTCCCGTATTTCGTCGGGAGTCCACACGAAGAATTTCCCTTCCACTCCTTCGCTGTCCGCGTCCTGGGCCGAGTAGAAGCCGCCCAGCGGGTCTGTCATCTCCCGCAGCACGTAGTCCAGGGTCTCCTCGGTAATACGGCGATAGAGGTCCCTGCCGGTTATCTGCCAGGCGTGCAGGTAGAGACGCGCCAGCAAGGCGTTGTCGTACAGCATCTTCTCGAAGTGGGGAACCAGCCAGTAAGCGTCAGTGGAGTAGCGGTGGAACCCGCCGCCCAACTGGTCGTACATCCCGCCGTAGGCCATCTTTTCCAGCGTCATTTCCACCATTTCCAGGGCGCGGGGACTGTAGCCGCGGTGGTAGTAACGCAGCAGGAACTCGGGCGTCATTGGCTGGGGAAACTTGGGCGCCGCGCCGAAGCCTCCGTTCTGGTAATCAAAGTTGGCCGCCAGGCGCGAGTAGGCTTCGTGGAGAACGTCTGCCGACAGAAGTCCGCTTCCCTGGGAAATCTGCCCGGAGCGGCCCATTTGCTCCGTCAATTGGTTGGTAACCCTTTCAACCTCGCCGCGATTGGTGCGGTAGGCTTCGGTCACCGCCAGCAGCAACCGGGGAAAGCCCGGCATATTCATCCGGTCCGTGGGCGGGAAGTAGGTACCGCCATAGAAAGGGTTGCCCTCCGGCGTCAGGAATACGGTCATGGGCCAGCCGCCGCTGCCGGTCAGCATCTGCACTGCTTCCATGTACACCGCGTCCAGGTCCGGCCGCTCCTCCCGGTCCACCTTCACGTTGACGAAATTGGCGTTCATCAGGCTGGCAATCGCCTCGTCCTCGAACGATTCCCGCTCCATCACGTGGCACCAGTGGCACGCGGAATAGCCAATGCTCAGCAGGATAGGCTTGTCCTCATCCCTGGAGCGCGACAGTGCCTCCTCCCCCCATGGATACCAGTCCACGGGATTGTTCGCGTGCTGCAGCAGATAAGGGCTGGTCTCGTTAATCAGGCGGTTGGGCATAACTTGCACCCATAGAGAATAGTCTTAAAGATTGGATATATTGACAAACAAGTCTCGATATAATAACTTGGTCGTAAGGTTCTAAGCTACGTTAACAATGTGGGCCAGGGGGATCTCCCGAAACAAGGAGGTCCTTCCTGGCCCTCGATCTATTTTCGAAAAGGGTCTTGATTAGTTGTAATGTCTCTCCCCCTTACAAATGAAAGCTCTGCTGGAAGGCCATAACCATACGTCGCCTGGTTCTTGAAGCCATTAGCAACGTGGTGAACTATTTGCAGACCTTCGACATAGATTGAAGACGCATGAGTCAAGTACGTCGGCGTCGGAATGTTCTTGTTGCCAGAAAGGTACCGCCTTAAGGCTATGTTCTGTTCGGCAGTGATATCCACCCTGTCAAGCACTAAGTCGTACTGGCTCGAATTAAGTGGAAATTGATCAAAATGGTGTTCAAGAAGTCGCCTGAGAATGTAATTGCGAAACATGTTTGGGTCGGCCGGGCGCCTCCCACCTGGCTTGATGTAAGCGCCGTTGTATTCCAGCTTGTTCAAGTAGACCGCCGAGGCCCAGATATTCTTGCCTCCTTCAGACATAGCTTTGATCGAACCAAGGAACCTGCCATATTCCTCTCTTTCCGGAGGGATTTTCAGCTCTCTGTTTAGGCCCGAAAAATATCTGAACGCTGCCACATGCTTGTTGATGTCTGCAAAAGAATCATCGCAGACGTGCAGTACGGCACTAACGTAATAGCTTGTGCTAAGCAAGTTTCCTGTCATGGGGTCCAATGCGAAGCCAGGGTCTCCTGACTCGTCCACGAACAGGAAATCGTGCTTAGGCACTCTTACTTCCCAGCTCCTCTCCCAGCCTCGCCAGCAAATCATCCAACGCCATAGCCCCCAGGTTGCCCCCTTCCCGGGTGCGGACGGCTACCGCGCCGTCTTCCTGTTCCCGGTCGCCCACCACCAGCATGTAGGGCACCTTCTGCAGCTGGGCATTCCGGATCTTCAGGTTCATCCGCTCGCTGCGCCCGTCCACCTCGGCCCGGAAACCCCGGGACTCAAGCTGGCCCTTAACCGATTCCGCGTATTCCTGGTGCCGGTCCGCTATTGGTATAACCGTGGCCTGGATCGGCGCCAGCCACAGAGGGAAAGCGCCGGCATAGTGCTCAATCAACACGCCCAGGAACCGCTCCAGCGAGCCCAGGATAGCCCGATGCACCATGTATGGCCGGCTTCGGCCTCCCTCCGCATCCATAAAGGTCAGGTCGAACCGCTCCGGCAGGTTAAAGTCGAACTGCACCGTGGTGCACTGCCATTCCCGGCCCAGGGCGTCCTGAATCTTGATATCCACCTTGGGACCGTAGAAGGCGCCGCCGCCCTCGTCAATGTCGTATTCCAGGCTCCGCTGTTCCAGGGCCCGCCGCAGCGATTCGGTGGCGTGGTCCCACATTTCCGGTTCCCCTGCATAGCTCTCCGGTCTGGTGGACAGAAAGATGGAGTAGTCGCTG
>JAJEDS010000194.1 GCA_022821365.1 Dehalococcoidia bacterium
CGGCCCCGGGACACCTCGGAAATGTATCCGGCGGACACGCCCACCAGGCCGGCCAGGGCCTTCATGCTCAGGCCCCGCTCCCGGGCGCGTTCCCGCAGGCTGGTGCTTTCGCCCTCAACCAGGCCGCCCTGGCGGTAGACCACGCCCTGGCCCGGCACCTCGCCCAGTATCTCCGTAGCCCTTTCCCGCAGCATGGGAGACCAGGGGCGGCGTCCGCTGGCCACCGAGGACAGGTAGCCGTAGCTGACGCCCATCTTGTCGGCCAGTTCCTTGAGGGTGAGGCCACGGCGCCGGGCGGCGGCGCGGAGTTCGCTCTCCGGCTTGCCCTGGTTCTCTGCCGCTGTCTCCTGCCCGTGGTCGGCCTGAGCTTGGGAATCCGGTAGGGTGTGGATGTCTTCCTGTGCGTGGCCTTGTCCATCGGTTGTGGCCGCCAGGTTGCGGGTGGTTTCCGTGTTGTAAGTCTTCACGGTGGTGGTCATGTCGCTTCCTCCAAAAGGCGGAAAGCGAGGCCGGCCCGAATGGACCGACCCCGCTCTCTCGTTCAAGATGCAGGTATCTGGGTGCGGTCCATTCCGCCGCTTGGGTGTTCGCCCGTGGCGAAACACGAAGAGCGGGGCCGTCTCCCCGCCGTTGGGAGAGACGACCCCGCTCGTTGGGACCTATTCGATTGTCAGGGGCGGCCCACGGAGCCGCCCAGGTTGCCGCCGCGCCGTCCGTGAAGGCGGCGAGCTTCGGATTGTTACTGCCGGTCCGCTGGTTTGAGCAACCGGCCCGTTAGGTCAGGGAACGCAGGATGATTGTTGTTGCCGTTGATCACCTCCTTGATTTGGTTGTCGCAGCTGGCGCTGCCTTGATGCCGGTTCACTACGTGGTTGCTGGTCCGGTTGCCGGCGCCGGCGATGTCATTGGAGACTGCCGCGAAACCCTGACGCTTGGCTCCCCAATGACATATCCCCACTGGCGCCACGCAGGGGAATGACGCCCTTGCCCGCCCTACCCACTCAGTTGGAGACGAGATTGATTCAGTGGGGCCGACTGCCGGTTTCGGCCAGCAACAGCCCCGCGATGTCCGGGTCCATTGACTTCGCCACCGGCGCACGGCATCACGCCCGGGACGCACCACGCCCAAGGACAGGCAACGCAACGGGAAATGTCGTTTGGAGGGATGTCTCAAGACGCAGAGCGCCCAGGGAGAAAGCGTCTGGCAAACCGGCGGGTAAGGGAAAATCAGAGGAACGCAGCCCGGCCAACTGCCCTGCCGTCAGGTACGGCGCCGCCGTGGGCTGCGTGGCCGGGAGAGGGGTTGCGCCGTGCGGCAACGCCGTGAACGGCGATGGCAACACGCCGAGCGCAACGAGAGGCGCCGCCGGTCCCGCCGGTGATGGGGGCGGCGGCGGAGAGAGCCACGGCTACGCCCTAGCGCGGCTCAACCCAGCGCCAGCGCAAACTTGGCAATAGCCGTGAACGGAGACGATCAGAGGGAGGGCCACGCGGTCTTCGATTGCAGCATCAATGCCGACGGCGCAGCGGAAAGAGACCTCCGGCCTGACAGCGTCGGGCTGCCGGAGGGTGTGGGGTCTGCGTACTGATTACCGCTGGCAAAGCAGCTGCACCGCAGACGTGAGGAAGCGGCCGGGGACGGCGAGGCCGTTCCAGCCGCAGCGTGAGGGGTGAGCGCTGTGTCCTGTGCGCTCGGAGAGAGTCAGACCGAAGGGTTCAGGTCCTGGGTTTCAGTGTCGCTTCCGGTTTTCACCTCCTGGACGATGTTGGCGGTGCCGACGGTGTTCGCCAGCATGGTGTGGTGCACCGCATCGAACCGGTCGCCGGAGGAGCAGAGCTCGACCCCGGTTCCGCATCACGCAGCGGGCGGGCGCTTATCCCTTGATGGAACGTCCCAGGGAGAGCAAGGCTCGATCCCAAGTCAACGGTCCGGGTCGGGGACGGACCCTCCAGTTTTCTGGGCTGGAAACACTGGAAAAAGCCAGACAACGCATTCAATTATTCACGCCCGGCGCCGTCCTGGGAACCCCGAAACCCGCCTTTTCACCCTGTCGTGCCCCAAGTGCTTTCTGCTAACTCACTGCTAATCAACTCCCAGCACACTGACATTGCGCTGCCACGCCAACCACCGGGCCAGCGCCCTAATTCCGCCACAAACCACAGGCCAGGAAGCGGCGCAGCCTGAGCCTGTTCCGCGCCACCCGCAGGCCGTCCAGGTACTCCGTGCGCCGCCGGACCTCCTGGCACCGGTCGCCCCTGTCTCAGGGATAAGTCGCCGGGGGCAGGGTGAATTCGTGCTGCTCGATAAGCTCGACCTCCAACTCCAGCGCGCGCTTGCTGTCGTTCAGACGGTCCAGGGCGTCCTTGCACTCGCCCACCGCGTCCCGCGCCTCCCGCCACCGGACAATCACCTCCGTGGCCGCGCGCCGTACACCAGTTCCTCGCCGGGTTCCGCATCCGCCGTAACCAGGTCGTAGCAGTCCCGCCTGGGCCTGCTGGCCACTGGCTTTCCCGGCTGCGCCGGAGTGCTCACCGGCCCGTTCCCCGCTGCCACTGAACCCACGCCCGGCGCCGCAGTCTCCAGCTCCGCCACCCGCCTTTCCAGTTCCGCCAGCGCCTTCGTCTGCCGCGCATCCGCCGCCTGAGCCTCCTTGCGCAGGGCAGCCATCCCATCCCGCAGCGCTCGCTCCAACTCCTTCAGCCCGTCCTCCAGCACCCCCAGCCGGAGCGGTTGGGTGGCCGCCGCCGACCCGCCCCCTCCAATAGGCGCCTTTCCAGCGCCCCGGCCAGCGTGTCCGTCAGCCGTCGATCCCGCAGGCTGTCCGGACTCCGGCTCTTCTCAGAGCGCCGCTCCCGGTCTCCCACCCCTCGGCGACGCCCCACTGGACAACTGTCCGATTTCCAACGTGGGACTGTCCACAATCACCCGCCCATGCCACTGGACAACTGTCCGATTTCGTACCTGGCGCTGTCCAGGGACCGTGGAATCTGCCCTGGAACCCAACTGCTTGCTGGAACCGTCCGATAGGGGGCAGTTTCCCTCGACTTCAGGTTCAACTGGACAGAATTGGACACCTGTCCACCAGCTCCCAATCCCTGTACACGGGTATGACACCACACCGGCCTGTCCAAGTCCTCTGCCCCATAAGGGCGGACGCCGGCGTCCGCCTGAACGACTGTTCCTCCCTCGATCCCCAGGACCGTCCTGCCGCGATTGCGCCCCGAGACGTGCCCGGCTGACCCCGGACGCTGACTTGCAGAAATGCAAGTGCGGCCGGAACCGGACCTTACCCAGCATCGCTAGCAGAACCGGCTCCTGACCCCCGATTCGCCCCCGTTTCAGGTTCAAAAGGGCCGCCACTTGTATTTCTGCAACTCGTGCCAATCCCTGTACACGGGTATGACATCAATAACGGCCCTGGACAGACCCCCGGTGGCTGATTTGGCCCGGGAATGCGGGGCGGTCCGGCAGGGCGCGGCCTGTCGGGGGCTCCGCGCCTTCGCCGCTGCAATCGCCGGTCCCGCCGATGACGCCCCGGCCGGGGAGGACGGGTTCACCGTCGCAGTCTCCGCACCCGTCGGGATGGGACTCGTGTCCCG
>JAJEDS010000041.1 GCA_022821365.1 Dehalococcoidia bacterium
TGTGTTCCAGGACCCGGGGGCCGGCCAGAGACCCGTCCTTGGTCATGTGTCCGGCCAGGAAGACGGGAACATTACTGTGCTTGGCCCAGCGCATGAGCTTCAGGCCGCACTCCCGCACCTGCGCCACGCTGCCTGGTCCAGAGGGAGCGTCCTGGGTATAGAGGGTCTGAATGGAATCAACTATGGCGAAACCGGGCCGGGTCTCTTCGAGCCTGGCCAGGGCCAGGTCCACATCTGTCTCGGTAACCAGGAAGACTCCATCGCCGGAGAAGCCCAGACGTTCGGAGCGCAGCTTGACCTGGTGGGGAGACTCTTCACCACTGAGGTAGGTTACCTGCCGACCTCCTTCTGACAGGAAACGGGCCACCTGGAGCATCAGGGTGGACTTTCCCACCCCGGGTTCACCGGCCAGGAGGGCCACCGAACCGGCAACGATGCCACCACCCAGTACCCTGTTAAGCTCCTCGGATGGCAGCTTCAGCCGGGTTTGGTCCTCCGGGGCCAGGGATGAAAGTTCCTGCGGCGCGGCGATGGCGGAGGGCAGCCACCCGTGGCGGGGAACGCCGGGGACGGCCACTTCCATTTCCTGAAGCGGCAAGGGTGAACCACATGCCGGGGACGGACAAAATCCCATCCAGCGGGAACTCTCGTGTCCGCATTCCTGGCACACGAAATGGGTACGCTGTTGCCCATGGGTCCGGTTGACCATAAAGCCTCACTGGCTGCTGCCATCTACAAGGCCATGATAAAAGGAAAGCAGGCCCCGCGAAAGGGCCTGCTGTCAGTAACGCCGGGGGAATCAGGGGCTTGAGAGATGCTTAGGCAGTAGTCGCTGCCGGCACCCTCGAGCGAATGACAATCTTGTCGTCCTCCACGTCCACGATGGCAACGTCACCGTCGTTGAGGCGGCCGCTGAGGAGTTCGTCGGACAGGGTGTCCTCCACCTCGTTCTGGATCACGCGGCGCAACGGGCGGGCGCCCAAGACCGGGTCGAAGCCCTTCTCGCCCAGGTACTCGCGAGCAGCGTCGGTGATTTCCAGGGTAACATTGCGCTCTTCCAGTTCCTTCTGGACCATGTTGATCATCAGGTCAACGATGGCGTGGATCTGGTCCTTGTCCAACTGGTGGAAGACCACCGTGGCGTCGAGACGGTTAAGGAACTCGGGTCGGAAGAAGCGCTTGACTTCGTCCATCACCTTTTCCTTCATGCGCTCGTAGGACTGCTGAGCAGTCTGGGCGGAGTCGGACTTGACCCCGAAGCCCAGGGTGGTGTCCCGCTTGATAAGGTCGGAACCCAGGTTGCTGGTCATGATGATGATGGAGTTGCGGAAGTCCACACGGCGTCCCCGGGCGTCGGTCAACTGACCGGCGTCGAAGATCTGCAACAGGATGTTGAAGACTTCCGGGTGGGCCTTTTCAATTTCGTCCAGCAGGATGGCGCAGTAGTTCTTGCGGCGGACACCCTCGGTCAACTGGCCGCCCTCGTCGTAGCCCACGTAACCCGGAGGGGCGCCGATGAGGCGGGCAACGGTGTGCCGTTCCTGGAACTCGGACATGTCCAGGCGGATCATGTTGTCCTCGTGGCCGAACATCAACTCGGCCATGGCCCGGACCAACTCGGTCTTGCCGACGCCGGTGGGGCCCAGGAACATGAACACGCCGATGGGGTGGCGGGGGTCCTTGAGGCCGGCGCGGGCGCGGCGAACGGCCTTGGAAATGTTGACGATGGCCTCGTCCTGGCCAATGATGCGCTTGTGGAGGTCTTCCTCCATGTTGATCAGGCGCTCGGTTTCCTCGGCGGCCAGGCGGGTGACCGGAATGCCGGTCCACATGCTGACCACTTCGGCAATGTCTTCTTCGGTAACGGTGGAGCGGCTGCCGGCCCGGTCTTCCTGCCACTCCTCCTTGAGGGTATCCAGGTCCTGGTTCAGGTTCAATTCGCGGTCGCGCAATTCAGCGGCAACCTCGTACTGCTGGGACTGGATGGCCTCGTCCTTTTCCTGCCGGACCTTCTCCAGGACTTCCATGGCGTCCTTGACGGAGGAGGGGGTTACGCTGCCGCGGAGGCGGACGCGGGAACCGGCTTCGTCCAGAAGGTCAATGGCCTTGTCGGGCAGGAAGCGGTCGGGGATGAAGCGAGTGGCCAGGGCGGCGGCGGCGCGAATGGCGGCGTCGGTGAACTCCACGTTGTGGTGTTCTTCATAGTTGCCCTTGACACCCATGAGAATGTCGATGGTCTCGTCGCCGTTAGGTTCCTCAACCCGGACGGGCTGGAGGCGGCGTTCCAAGGCTGGGTCGCGTTACACGTACTTGCGGTAGTCGTCCAGGGTGGTAGCGCCGATGCACTGGATCTCGCCACGGGCCAGGGAGGGCTTGAGGATGTTGGAGGCGTCTACCGCGCCCTCGGCGGCGCCTGCTCCCACCAGGGTGTGGATCTCGTCGATGAAAAGGACGCAATTGCCGGCGGTCTTGATCTCTTCAATTACCTTCTTGAGACGTTCCTCGAACTCGCCGCGGTACTTGGTGCCGGCCACCAGGGCGCCCATATCGAGGGTTACCAGGCGCTTGCCCTGGAGGGTGTCGGGGATTACGCCGGTGTTGATCTGCTGGGCCAAGGCCTCGACGATGGCGGTCTTGCCGACGCCGGGTTCACCCACCAGGACCGGGTTGTTCTTGGTGCGGCGGCTGAGGATCTGGACCACCCGCTGGATTTCCGAATCGCGGCCCACCACCGGGTCCAGCTTGCTGTCACGAGCGGCGTTGGTAAGATCGATGCCCAGCTGGTCGAGGGTGGGGGTGCGGGTGCCGATGCGGGAACTCTGGGAGCTGCCGCTGCTGGAGGAACTATTGCTTAGGATGCGGTGGGTTTCGGTGCGGACCTTCTCCAGGGTAACACCGAGGCTTTCCAGGACCCCGGCGGCGACGCCTTCACCTTCCCGGAGGAGGCCGATGAGCAGGTGTTCGGTGCCGATGTAGGTGTGGTTCATCCGGCGGGCTTCATCCACCGCCAGTTCCACCACCTTCTTGGCCCGCGGGGTGAGGCCGATTTCACCCTGGGGTGGCTTCTCGCCCCGGCCGATGATAAATTCGACGGCGGAACGGACCTTGCTGAGGTCCACGCCCAGCCCGGAGAGGACCCTTGCGGCTACGCCCTCGGTTTCCCGGACAAGGCCGAGGAGGATGTGTTCGGTACCTATATAGTTGTGGTTAAAGCGCTGGGCTTCTTCCTGAGCCAGCGAAAGAACTCTCCGCGCCCGTTCCGAGAATTTTTCGAATCTGCTACCCATAATACCGCTCCTGTCGGGTAAAACGGGGTTGCTTCATTGGCGGTCAAAAAAATGCGGGGGCTGGTCGTAAGTTACCGAACGAAGCAATGCCCCTTGGTTTGTAACTGTAAATTACCCGACGCTTAACTCGTCAGAATTATATTGCACATATTCCTTTGATGTAAAGCTGTGGAACCCTAGACCGGCGGGGCACAAGTTTATCCGATCTTTAAATTGACGAAAGTTCAGCAACTTTAGCGGAAACTGTGGCCGGCGATACCAAGGCTCCATTGGGGATAAGGGAGCCGGAGGCCGGCGACTGGGGTTTCAGAAATACTTCCCGGCGGTGACCTATTTTCCCACTCCGTTGCCAGAGCAGTATCGTCGGCGCTGGGGCGTTTCACTTCCGTGTTCGGGATGGGAACGGGTGGGGCCACCCCGCTAGAACCACCAGGAAGTACATCTAACGGGGGAAAGTATGCACCATTTTTCACGATCTGGCAAGGGGGAATGGGAATTAAGAATCAAGAATCTAAAATCAGGAGTTAGGGTGGTTTGCACGAAGGTAGCGAGGGGGTCACGAAGGGGGAGATTGAGTCTTCGTCAAGTTGCGATGGCCGCGGGGTAGGCAGGGGGGAAGTTTACCTACGAACTGGTACCCGTATGCTAAAATAGGTTTCCGCAAATCCCTTCGTTTGGGCCGTTAGCTCAGTTGGCAGAGCACCGGACTTTTAATCCGGGTGTCGTGGGTTCGACCCCCACACGGCCCACCACCGTATCTAATACTGCGAACTCCGCTATCCAAGGCGATTTCAGCGGCGTCCTTGCCCCCTATGGGACTATCATCCGGCGTGGGGATCGT
>JAJEDS010000181.1 GCA_022821365.1 Dehalococcoidia bacterium
GGACTGACAACGACGTCATAGTCGGCCTTGGCACCAGATTGACTCGGGCCTCGGTAACGACGCACAAGGTACCTTCCGACCCCACTACCATCTTGGTCAGGTTAACCGGCTCCTCTCCCAGGAAGGAATCCAGGTTGTAGCCGCTTACCCGCCGCATGATCTTTGGGTAGCGGGCCTCGATCTCCCCCAGATTGTCCTGGGCAATCCGCAAGACTCCCCGGTAAATGTCGGATTCCAGGCTGTCGCCCTGCAAGCGGGCTACCAACTCGTGAGGTTGAAGCGTCCGGAACTGGGCCTGGGTGGCGTCGGAAAGGACCACGTCCACTTCCTGTATATGGTCCAGAGTCTTGCCGTAGATGACCGAATGGGCTCCGCAGGTGTTGTTGCCGATGCCGCCGCCCACGCAGGCCCGGTTGGAGGTGGTAGGATCGGGAGCATACTGCAAGCCGTGGGGCGCCAGGTAACGATTTAACGAGTCCAGGACGATTCCTGGCTGCACTTTCACCCAGCTTTCCTCGCGGTTCAGTTCAACCACCTGGTTCAGGTACTTGCTGAAGTCCATGACTATGCCGTGGTTTATGGTCTGACCGGCCAGGCCGGTGCCGCCTCCTCTGGGCAGCACGGGCACCCGATTGTAGCGGGCGACTTCCATCACCGCCAGGACATCTTCCACATTGCGGGGTATGACAACGCCCACGGGCTCCATCTGGTAAATGCTGGCATCGGTGCTGTAGAGGACCCGGGAAAATGGGTCGAACCGCACCTCTCCAGACACCCGCTTGCGCAATTCTTCGGCCAGTTCGGCCCGCTCCTTACCCTGGATGCGTCGCGCCGCCTCGGTGGTAGCCATAACCTTTCCTCGCTCTGTGAGACTGTCCGAGGGTCTCCTGAATTGAAGGTAAGTTTATCACAGCCCGGTGTCGCCGCCCGGTGTTGCCAAAACGCGGGAATTGCCGGTATCGAAGGGTGAAGGTGGGTTATGCAAGAACGCAATAGAAGAGACAGTCAGGTGAAGATTGTCGCGCGCTGGAGTCGGGCGAGGTTTGAGGTTGGTCTGGGGCGGTGCTAAACTGGGCTATTCACCAGGGGCCCAAGATTTCCAAATTACCGCAGCCGGAGGTTGTTGTGGCGACTCAGAATGAAGCGGAAGTAAAGGACCTGCAAAGGACTGCCCTGGAAAACCTCTGGGTGTACCTGCGGGAACCCAGCGATATGGCAGAAAAGGGTGAGCCCCAGATTTTCGTTGAGGGCAAGGGCTGCCAGGTTACGGACGCCATGGGCAATACCTACATCGACGCTATGTCCGGTCTGTGGCTTAAGAACGTGGGCTACGGCCAGAAGGAGATCGCCGACGCTGCCTACGAACAGATGCTCAAAATTACCTACATGCCAATGGGCACAACCACGGAGCCCACCGTGATGCTGTCCGAGAAGGTAGCATCGATGATGCCGGGGGACCTGTCCCGCTGTTTCTTTACCAGCGGCGGCTCCGAGTCGGTTGAGACGGCCCTGAAACTGACCAGGGCCTACTTCAAACGAATGGGCGAACCCCAGCGCACCAAGTTCATCAGCCGGAAGGACTCGTACCACGGGGCGACCATGGGGGCGCTGGCGCTGGGCGGCAACTTCCTCTATCCCAAGGATAACTACGAGCCCCTGATGCCAAATTCCTTCCACGCTCCCCAGCCCAACTTCTATCACTGCGAGTTCAACAGCAGCACCCCCGAGGAATGCGGGCAGCGGTGCGTGGATGCCATCGAGAACATTATCAAGTTCCAGGGGCCGGAAACTATAGCAGCGGTGGTGGCGGAACCTGTTTCCAGTCCCATGGGGGCGGTAGTCCCCCCGGACAACTACTGGCCGCTGCTGCGGGAACTGTGCGAAAAGTACGGCTGCCTGTTGATTGCCGATGAGGTGATTACGGGATTTGGGCGCACGGGCAAGTGGTTTGCCTGCGAGCACTGGGGAATAGTCCCCGACATGATGACGGTGGCAAAGGGCATCACCAGCGGATACATTCCCATGGGCGGGGCCATCCTGCGCAAGCCTATTGCTGACGCTTTCGTGGGCAGTCCCCGGGCGGCCTTCCGCCACGTTATCACTTTCGGCGGGCACCCGGTGGCGGCAGCGGCCTCGTTGAAGAATCTGGAAATCATGGAACGGGAAGGCATGGTCGAAAACTCGGCCACCATGGGCAAATACCTGCTGGACGGGTTGGAAGAGTTGAAGGAGAAGCACCCCATCATCGGCATGGCGCGCGGCTTGGGCCTGATGTGCGGACTGGAACTGGTGCAGGACTGGGAAACCAAGGAACATTTCCCTGCCGATGCCAACCTGGGTCCGCGATTGACCCAAGGGTTTGCCGACCGGGGCCTGTTCCTGCGGGGCGGCGATATCATGAACATTATGCCGCCACTGTGCGTAACTGCCGGCGAAGTGGAGCAGATTGTATCCACCATGGACGAGGTCATCGGGCAAGTGGCGAGCGATCTGGGGGTAGAGTAGGACTCTTCCCCCAGGAGGGCACCCTGTGGTGCGTGGAAAAACTAACCCAATAGCGATGTCCTGCTGACCCCTGGCGATCCCGCTTAAGTCAGCCAATATCGGGCCAGTGGAGGATGCTTAATGGCGGCCAATATTTCTTCCCAGGAAAACGTCGTCTTTTTCAACGGGAGCCTCATTCCCGAGAAGGATGCAGGCATACCCATCCGCGACCGGGGGTTCATCTACGGCGACGCAGTGTTCGACGCTACCCGGACGTTCGATGGCAGAACTTTCAAGCTCCGCGAACACATACACCGTCTTTTCAACTCCTTGCGATACCTGCGCATTGATCCGGGGATGACGCCGGAGGAGATGGAAAGGTGGTCTCTGGAGGTGGTAAACCACAACCACCCGCTGCTTCCCTCGGGCCAGGATATGTGGGTGATGCAGCGTATAAGCCGGGGTGTGGAGAGCACGGAGCCCGGCGTACCAATGCGTCCGACGGTATTGATCGAGAGCCATGCCATTCCCTTTGCCCGGCGGGCCAGCCTGTACCGGGACGGGATCAGCATCGTTACGCCCTCGGTGCCGCGGATACCGCCCCGGTTCCTGAGTCCCAGGGCCAAGACCCACAACTATCTGAACCTGATCATGGGCGACCTGGAAGTACAGGACAGCGATCCTGACGCCTGGGCGGTGCTGCTGGATGAGGAAGGAAACCTGACCGAGGGGCGGGGCAGCAATATCTTCCTGGTCAAGGATGGTGGGGTGGCCACGCCCCAGGGCCAGCTTGTGCTGGAGGGCATAACCCGAGGCGTGGTGATGGAACTGGCCAAGGGCCTGGACCTGCCAGTGTCTGAGACCGACCTGGACCTCTACGATGCCTACACCGCCGACGAGGCCTTCCTGACATCCACCAGCCTGTGCATCTGTCCAATCAGCAAGGTCAACGGGGCCACCGTTGGGGACGGCAATCCGCCGGGGCCCGTAACGCGACAGTTGATGGCGGCTTTCAGCGACCTGGCGGGAATGGACTACGTTGAACAGTACCTCTCCCACCTACCGACGTAGATTATTAGTTCCCCGAAAAGCCCATTTTCGTGTCTTTTCTTTTCTTGAGGAGGAGATAATGGCCGACAACCTTGAGCAAATATTGGAAACTCAAGAGGCAGTATGCCTGGCCACCGGATTTGTCTTTACCGAAGGGCCACTGTGGCACCCGGAGGGTTACTGGCTGTTCGTGGACGTGCGGAGAGAACCGGGAGCCATCTTCAAGCTTGCGCCAGGCGGTGAACCGGAGATTTTTCGCGAACCCAGCAATGGGTCTAACGGCCTGACCTTTGACCTGCATGGCCGACTGGTTATGTGCGAGGGAGACGGCCGGCGGATGAGCCGAAGGGAGCTTGACGGGTCCATTGTCGCGCTGGCGGAACGATGGGACGGTAAGCGCCTGAACCGGCCCAACGACGTGGTGTGCAAGTCGGACGGGAGCATCTACTTCACCAATCCGGGCGGAAGAGTCCCGGCGGAGGAGCGGGAGATTGACTTCAGCGGCGTCCACCGCATTGCGCCGGACGGCACCGTAACTGCCGTCGTTACCGACACCGAATACCCCAACGGGCTGGCCTTCTCCCCCGACGAAAGCATCCTCTACGTCACCAATACCCGGGAACAAATGTACATTGCCGCCTATGACGTGTTGCCGGATGGCACAACGGCCAACGGGCGGGTATTCGCGGACATGTCCTCGGACGAACCGGACGGGGTGCCCGACGGCATGAAGGTGGACTCGAAGGGAAGGGTGTACAGCACGGGCCCCGGCGGCTGCTGGGTGTTTGAGCCCGACGGCACGCACGTGGGAATTATTCGCCTGCCGGAGATTCCCGCCAATTGCGCCTGGGGCGGCGACGACAACCGCACCATGTTCTTCACGGCCCGCACCTCTGTGTACACCCTGCAGATGAAGACGGCGGGGATTTCCCCGTGGCGAGGATAGACGGCAATGCGGCTATTAGACCCGGAGAGTCCTGTAAGTTCCCATCGGGCCGATTGCTGAACTTATGCTCTACCTCCTGGTAGCCGCTGGCGGAGCCCTGGGCACACTGCTCCGCTTAGCCGTTGGCAGATTGGCCATCCATCTGCTTGGCCCTGGCACCGTATGGGGGACTTTCATAGTCAACGTTACCGGGTCATTCGCGTTGGGGTTCTTCCTCGCATATGCGCTTCAGCGGAACGGGATTTCCGGCGACCTTCGGGCGATGGTGGCGATTGGTTTGCTGGGGGGCTACACCACCTTTTCCACTCTCAGCTACGACACTATACGGCTGCTGGAATCGGGCGAATTGACCCGCGCCGGGATTAACATTGTGGCGAACCTGGCAGTGGGTCTGGCGGCTGCTTACCTGGGGATTTTGTCCGGTCGGGCATTGTGATCAGGGAGAACATCCAGGTTCTTGTTAGGCAAAGGGCCCGATGTTACACTGGTTGTGAAATGCTTCACCAGCGATTTCTCCCCGCCTGCTGACCCTTGGGGTACCTCCACAATCGTGACCCGCACCAACGGGAATTTTCCATGGGGGCCGGGCAATGAACCACCTGATAGTCCACCAGAAACCTGAAACCAAGTTCGACCACCTGATTGTCGCCTTCGCCGGATGGCCCGATGCCGGGGAAAGCGCCACTTCCACCGTCAAATACATGGTCCGCCAGCTTGAAGCCACCAAGTTCGCGGAGATCGACCCAGAAGAGTTTTACGACTTCTCCCAGGAGCGTCCCAGGTCATACCGGACAAGGGACGGCCGCCGCCGGGTGCGCTGGCCGGCAAACGAATTCTACACCTGGCGGGCCCCACGTCCCGTCACGGAAGAAACTGCGAAGGGAGCCCTGTTCTTCATCGGCGTAGAGCCCAACCTGAAGTGGCGCACCTTTTCAGAAACTATCGCCAACCTGGCCCTGGACCTGGGGGTCAAGACCGTAGTCCACCTGGGGGCGCTGCTGGACGCCGTTCCTCACACCCGCCAGGTCAAGTTGACGGGTTCATCCACGCAGCCATTGCTGCAGGAAGCGCTGCAGTCCTCCAACATTGGAACGTCCAATTACCAGGGGCCCACAGGTATCAGCACAGCGGTGATGGACATGTGTACGAGGAAGGGCATGAGTTACGCATCGCTGTGGGGTCACACATCCCATTACCTGCAGGCGGCGCCCAACTACCGGGTTTGCTATACCCTGGCCGAGCACATTTCCCGGGTATTGAAGCTTCCCGTGAACCTGAAGGAGTTGCGTTCCGCCGCCGAGAACTTTGACCGGGAAGTGGTGCAGGCCATCGAAAAGGATGAGCAGCTGGCAAGCTATGTGCGCAAGCTGGAAGACCGCTACGATGAGTCGGTGGTGGACTCTCCCATGCCGGAACCGGCGGACGTGGTATTGGAACTGGAACAGTTTCTTCGGGCGGAGCAGCGCCGTAACATGGGAGGAGCCGGCTGACGGGACAGGAAACTCCTCCAGGCATTACCCCAGGCAGCCCAATGACCCGGAGATCAAGGGTGACGACGTCCGAAGAGACCAAAAAACAGAAGGCATCGACGAATCCAGGCCAGCGGGCCCCACGCCGGCGAAGCCGAAAGAAGGCCGTGCCATCCATTTCGGTCAACGACGCAATCCGCCTTATGACGGAGGAATACGGGCCCTTCCCCGAGGAACCCCGCCTCGACCCAATCCACGAATTGACTTTCACTATCCTGTCCCAGCACACCTCGGACACAAACTCGGAGCGGGCGTTTCGCAGCCTTATGCGGCGCTTCGGCTCACTGGAGGCGGTGGCCGGAGGGGATGTAGCCGAAATCGAGGAGGCTATCAGCGGGGGCGGTTTGGCAAGAATCAAGGCCCCGAGGATCAAGGAAGTCCTGGGCAAGATCATTGAGCTGAATGGGTCACTGGACCTGTCCTTCCTTAGGGAAATGCCCTTGCCGGAAGCAAAGGCCTGGCTGCGGCAACTGCCCGGCATTGGTCCCAAGTCCGCTGGAATTATTCTGAGCTTTTCGCTGGGCATGCCGGCCATGGCCATCGACACCCACATCTACCGGGTTTCCCAGAGCCTGGCACTGATTGGTCCGAAAGTAACGGCGGATAAA
>JAJEDS010000320.1 GCA_022821365.1 Dehalococcoidia bacterium
CGCATCACCGGACAGGGCCAGCGGCAACAGCGCAAAGGTGGTTGTGAAGGCAGTCATAAGAATTGGGCGGATTCGAACGCGACCGCCGGTAACCAGGGCATCGTACACGTTCAGGCCTCTCTCCCGCAGCTGCTCTACGAAGGTAATCAAGACAATAGCATTGGTCACGACGATACCAATGAGCAGGAGGAACCCCATCATGGCGGATAAGCTCAGGGTCCTGCCCGTTATTGCCAGCGCTATGAGGGCGCCAACTACGGCAAAGGGCAGGCTGAACACGATAATGAAGGGGTCCCGCAGAGACCCCAGGCTGGCAACCATTACCAGGTAGACCAGCGCCACACCAATAGCCATGGCCAGGAACACATCCTGGAAGCCCTCGTTGACCTGGTCGAAAATGCCGCCGGTAATTACCTCAACGCCCGGGGGCAGGGCAAGGGAGTCAATGGAATTCTGCACCCGGGATCCCACAGCCCGGGTGTCAACTGCGGTGATGGTGCCGGTAATGGTGGCCGACCGTTCCCGGTCGAACCTGGTGACCGTAACCGGTCCCTGTTCGATACCTATCTCGCTGATGGAGCCCAAATTGACCGTACCAAAGGGCCCTTCAATGTCCAGGTCCTTCAGTTTTTCGATGTCATCCACATCATCGGGCATTCCTCGAACTACCACGTCCAGGGTAACGTCATCAACGTCAATCTCTGTGACTGCGCGGCCTACTACAAACTGGCTCACCTGCTGAGCGACTGCCAGCGTGTTTAAGCCGTGCTGGGCAGCCTCGCCATTGTCGATGCGGATTGCCACCTCGTCCCTGGCTGAGGTTACGTTACTGTCAAGGTTGACTATGCCGTCAATTTCTGAAAGGCTGCCCTCCAATTCCCTGGCCGCCACGGCAATGTCGGTATAACTTGGTCCGACGACCCGAAGTTCCAGCCCCGCGGTGGGCGGCCCGTCGGTCACTTCATCCAGGAAGTATCGGACTCCCTCACCGGGTTCGGGCATTTGCGCCCGCACAATTTCAGTAATCTCCCGGGGAGCGTCGTCCGCAACCCGCATGGTAAAGCCGGCCAGGTGCAGGCTCCCGGTGCCTACGCCCACCTCGAAGTCATCCGCCGCCTGTCCAATAGTCACTTGATAGAGGGAAAGATGTCCCTCTTCTACAAACTGGTCCAGGACCTCCTCCACCCTCGCGACGTGTTCATAGGTACGGCTGACCGCCGTGCCCTCCTCCAGTTCTATGTTCATAATCAGGTAGTCGGGCGTGCCTGCGGGAAAGAAGGTTACCGGAATTATTGTGATGAGGCTTATGCTGGAGCCAGTGATGATAATGGCCGCCAAGAGGGAAATAAACTTGTGCCGCAATACCCAGATCAGGACCGGAGAATAAAGCCGTTGCAGCCAGGTTTCGCGGCCCAGTTGGAGATGGTCGTCCTCGGCCTCGGGGATGTCTCCCGGCTGCAGCAGAGCCGCACCCAGAACCGGTACCGCCGTCAGCGCCACAAATGTTGACGCAACCAGCGCGTAACTTACGGAGAGAGCGAAGGGAGTGAAGAATTCGCCGACCAACCCCTGGATAAAGGCCAGGGGGATGAAAACGACCACCGTGGTCAGGGTGGACGCAACGATGGCGGCGCCCACTTCCTGGGTTCCGATCAAGGCGGCCTGGAACCTGTCTTCGCCCCGCTGGATGTGGCGGTACATGTTTTCCAGCACAACGATGCTGTCGTCAACCACCCGGCCCACAGCTATAGCCAGGCCGGCCAGGCTCATGAAATTCAGGGAAATGTCCGTCAGCCTTAGCAAAATGATGCCGCCCAGCACGCTGAGAGGAATGGAAATGGCAATTATGGTAGTGGGACGGAGAGTCAGGGCCAGGCCCCGCAGCAAGGTTGGCCTGGTATTGAGCAAAAATATGAAGACGGCAGCTATGGCGAAGAGAAACCCCAAGAGTCCCTCTCGCAGCAGGTCGGACAGGGATTCCTCCACAATAGGCCCATTGTTGGATATTTCGAGGATTTCAACGTCTGTAGGCAGTTGGAAACCTTCGATTTCGTCCAGAACTGAGTTGGTTACTTCAAGAGTATTGGCCTCTGGCTCCTTGATAATCCACAGATTCAGGCTGGGTTTGCCCAGGGTGCGGGCGATTCCCGCGGCATCGGAAGTGCCCAATTCCACTGTAGCTACGTCGGACAACAGCACGGGCCGCTGACCCCGGGAATCCCTGGGACCCGGGGCGGCAGGGCCGGCGCCCGGCAGGGAAACCTGTTCGTAACCGACTACCAACCCCTCTATGTCTCGGATAGAACCCAGCTGATGAGTGGTGCGCACCGGAAAGGTAGTGGAGCCGTCGGTGATACTGCCAGCGGGAATGCCGATGTTATTGCCAGAGATGGCGCTGGATACCTGGTTCATGGAGAGACCCAGGTCCTGCAGTTTGTCGGTGTCCACCGTGACGGCTATTCGTTCATCAACACGGCCCAGGACAAAAACTTCGAACACGCCGTCCACGCCTTCAATACTTGGAACAACCACATCATCCAGGAGGCGCTGAAGGGATGCTATATCCCGGTCGCCCGCCACGCTCAGCTGCATGACGGGAAAAGTCTCATTGTTTATCCTGGAAATGGTGGTGAATTCCACGCCCGAGGGGAACTGGATACCGTTTACGTTGCTTTCGACGGTGCGTTCCGCCTCATCCATATCCTCGCCGAAGTCAAAGGTTGCCAGGACCGTGGAGAGATTCTGCTGTGACCGGGACTGGATTTGCTCCAGGCCATCCATCCCCGCGATGACGTCCTCGATAGGTTCAGTCACTTCCCGAACAACGGTCTCAGGATCGGCGGCGGGGTAATAGGTGGTGATGGTGATGTTGGGAAACTCGATGTCGGGGAAGAGTTCCCGTTCCAGGTCGTTGTAGGCGTAAACACCGGCGACGAGTATCAGCACAATCACCAGCATGGTGACGGAACTGCGCCGGAGAACCAGCCGGGTCAAGAGGGTCAAGTCCGGGCCTCCCGCGAACCAGAGTAATGGCGCTGGGAAAATGGTTTGCCAAATTGCAGTCCGCGACTCCCGCCGACACAGGACTGCTTGACCGGCTGGCCATGCCTGCCACGGAATGCTCTGGGCAAAAGGAAACGACTCAAGAGAGGGCCAGCCATTAATGGGTCATCTAATGCAGGCTTGGTCAAGTGTGGCGAGGGGTTCAGAGAAGAGCGCATTGTGCTGGCAGTATCCAGGCTAGCAATCGGGTTGGGAATATCCGGCGGGGAAAGCAATGGAAGCAGCCTGATTCATCAGTACTGCGGCGCGGACCACCTCCGCCAGTTCGCTGGCTTCCAGCTGGTCGGCCAGGGTAATTATTTTCTCCCGGCCAATACTCCAGAAGCGTTCCATAGTTTCTTTTCCCAGGTCTGTAAGCCGGCAGACAACGGCTCGCCGATCGTCCGGGTCTATGGATCGAATAACCAGGCCCTTGTCCACCAGCCGGTCAACAATGTTGGTGGCAGACGACATTATGCAACCCATATAACTGGCGATGTTTCCCATACGCTGGTGCCCCTCGAAAAGCAGGGCCAGCACCCGCACCTGTTGAAATGTCAGGTCCAGACCGTCCCAACCGTCGGAGGGAGTGCAATGCATCGCCCGGTTAATCTGCTCGAACAAGTCAACCAACTGCTCGGTCAACTGGCCTCTGTCGCCGCCGGGAAAATACTCAGACATATCGGCCACTTACTTTTGATTCAGTGAAATATTCTGCGTACATCAATTAAATTTGTCAATTGCCTCGTACCACATTGTGTGCAGACCTTCACAAACACCACCGCCCAATCTGGTAAACTGGGACTGAACACAGGCTGCCGACCGTCATCTGGAATAGCGAATTTTGGCTTTGCCAAAGCTGGCGACGGGCTTTAGCAGGGCAGTACCAGACATTGGAGACAAGCAATGAAGTTTGGCCTCTTTT
>JAJEDS010000033.1 GCA_022821365.1 Dehalococcoidia bacterium
CCTTTGTTCCTCTCGCACCGAAGGATTGTGTTATTGCCGCGAATCCCCTGGCCGCGCCCTCAAATCTCTACATCATCGTGTATCCGCCGCTGACACTCAAGGTCTGCCCCGTGACAAAACTCGCCGCATCCGAAGCCAGGAATACAACCGCGTTGGCAATCTCCTTGGCGGTTCCCATCCGCCTCAGTGTATAGCCTCGCTGTACCCTCTCCAGTACCTCGTCGGTGAAGATGTCCCGCATCTGGTTCCACATGCTTTCCGGACTGATTTCCTCTTCGTCCGGAGGCACCACCAGTCCGGGACACACCACGTTCAGGCGCAGCCCGTATCTGCCTGTTTCCCTGGCGATGGCCTTACTCAGGGCGATAACTCCTCCCTTGCACGCGGAATAGACTGCCTCCCGGTATTCTCCCATTCGGCCGGCGTCGGAACTGATGCTCACAATTGAACCGGACTGCCTTTCCACCATGTGTGGCAGCACGGCATGAATGCAGTTGATTGGACTCCACAGGTTAACCGCGACCTCTTTCTCGTGTTCAGTCCGTGGCTTGTCCAGGAACAGACGGTCAATGGTCCAGCCTACGTTGTTGACCAGCACGTCCACGCTGCCAAACTCGGCGATGGACTGTTCTACCATAGCCTCAACCTGGACGAGGTCGGTTACGTCGGTCTGAATTACCTTGACACGGCTGCCCGTGCCCATCCTGGCGACTTCGGCAGCCACTGTCTCTCCCTGGGAAGCCGCAAGCTCGGCGATGGTAATGTTGGACCCCTCTTCGGCCAAGGCGTGCACTATTGCTCGACCTATATTCGATCCGCCGCCGGTAACGATTACATTCTTTCCCTTTAATCCTAACTCCATCAAAGGACTCCTCTGTTTTTAACGGTGGTCATGGTATTGGCTGCGGACCCAGTGTAAGGGCCCGTAATGGGAATAACCTGCCTAGAGCCACCGCAGCTACGGTCCCGGAACCCTGGGTATTCCTCCCAGCCTCAGCCTCAGCAGTCCCTTGATATCCTCTACAGCCGTTGAGGTGATGTTTACCGTGCTGGACGGATCGTCGTCCCACTTTACCGGAATGGATCTGATGCGATAGCCTCGCTTGGCGGCGATGATTAGCAACTCGGTGTCAAAGAACCAGTTGTTGTTCTCGATGCTGGGTATAATGGCCCGGGCGGCCTGGCGGGTCAGCGCCTTGAACCCGCATTGCGCATCCGGGAAAGGCGTAAAGAACAGAGACTTTATGAGTACGTTGTAGCTGCGGGAAATGAATTCTCGCTTGAAGGCCCGGGTAACCTGCGAATTTGGGCTGAGTCTGCTGCCAACGGCCACGTGGTAGCCTGATTCCAATGCTTCAACCAGCTGTGGGAAGTGGTTCAGATCGGTGGACAGGTCCACGTCCATGTAACTGACAATATCGGCGTCGCTTTCCAGCCACGCGGCCCGCAATGCCCGCCCTCTGCCTTTCTGCGGAAGGTAATGGTAGTGGACGTTGGGATAGGTTCCTGAAAGTTCCCGAGAAACGGCACCGGTGTCGTCGGTGGAAGCATTGTCGGCTATGGTAACACGCCAGCGATTTGGCAGGTTTTCGGCAAGAAATCCCGTAAGCCTCTCAATGCTGCCAGGAAGGGCTGCTTCCTCGTTATAGACCGGCACCACCACATCAACGGAAGCAGGCATCAGTCCCATCCTCCTGTGCTGAAAGGAAGCACTATTGCGGGATTTGCCCTGCCGGACAATTCGCCCTGGCAACGTAGAGGTGGCCAGGGCAAATACGTAGGGTCCGACGTGAGGTGCAAGCGGTCAGCGTCCATCAGTGACGGAAGTGGCGAACACCGGTGAATACCATGGCAATACCGTAATTGTTGGCCGCCCCTATGACCTCTTCATCCAGGATTGAACCACCCGGCTGTATGATGGCGGTCACGCCTGCTTCCGCTGCCAGTTCAATGTTGTCCGGAAATGGGAAGAAGGCATCAGATGCCAGGACGCATCCCTGCGATTTATCCCCAGCTATCCGTTGGGAAAGGTGCACGCTGACCACTCGGTTAGGTTGACCCGCTCCCATGCCTACCAGCGTGCGGTTCTTGGCGAAGACGATGGCGTTGGACTTAATGTGTTTGCATGCCAGCCAGGCGAAGGCCAGGTCTTCCAGTTCGGCTTTCGTGGGAGTGCGTTTGGTAGCAGTGGTCCATCCGGCAGGGCTCTCTGCTATTGTGTCCGGGGTCTGCACCAAGAGGCCTCCGGTGATGGGCCGGATATCCAACGCTATTCCACCCAGATCCGAGCCGCCCGGGTCTACCTCCAGAACCCTGAGGTTGCGCTTTCGCTGCAAGATTTCCAGGGCTCCAGGTTCATATCCCGGCGCTACTACTACCTCGTAGAATACGGGACTCATGGCCTCGGCCGCAGCAGCAGTGACGATACGATTGAATCCTACGATACCGCCAAAGGCAGACACCTTGTCGCCCTCGTAGGCGTACAGGTAAGCCTGCGATAGTTCAGCGTGGCTGGACAGTCCGCAGGGATTGGCGTGCTTGATTACCGCTGCCGTGGGCTCCGCAAAGTCGCTAACCGTGCGCCAGGCCGCGTCGGCGTCCATCAGGTTGTTGTAGGACAGTTCGCGGCCGTGAAGTTGACGGGCGCTTGCGATTCCGCCGCTGGCGCCGCTAGCCGGGGCGTATAACGCTCCTTGCTGGTGGGGATTTTCCCCATACCGCAGGGTAGCAACCTGGTCAAAGGTCAGGCACAACTCTTCCGGTAGCGGAGAACCGCTCTCTCCCTGGGCTAGGTAGTCCGCCACAGTGGCGTCATACCCGGCGACGTGCTGGAATGCCTTGGCTGCCAGAGTGCGGCGCTCACTATCTGAAAGCCCTTCACCCGACAACTTCTCCGCAACCCAGTTGTAATCCGCCGGGTCTACCACCACCGCCACCGAGTTAAAATTCTTGGCTGCGGCCCGCAGCATGGTTGGCCCGCCAATGTCAATGTTCTCCAGGGCGTCTTCCAGGGTAACGTCGGGTTGGCTGATGGTAGCTACGAAGGGGTAGAGGTTGCCGACGACCAAATCTATGGGGCCGATCCCGTGCTGCTCCAGTTCCTCTAGATGTGCCGGCAAATCTCGTCGCGCGAGGATACCGCCGTGAATCACCGGATGCAAAGTCTTTACCCTGCCGTCCAGAATCTCGGGAGAGCCGGTAACATCGGACACTTGCTTCACGGATAAGCCGCCCTCTTCCGCCAGGGTACGATGGGTTCCGCCGGTGCTGATTAGTTCAAAGCCGGCGCTCGCCAGCTTTTGCCCGAATTCCACAACCCCGGTTTTATCAAATACGCTTATTAGTGCTCTCAATTGGTAAGTCCTTCCTGTTGCCCTATGAGGCGGGCAAGCGACTGGTTGAATCAATGTTCCGGCCCAGAACTGGACCGGAATCAGTTTAGTCGGTGAAAATCACCTGCTCCTCGCCGGAGCGGTCTACCACGCTGCCTACCACTACCGCGCCGTCCGCCGCCTTAAGAATTGTGTCGACCTGGGCTTCCTCGCAGACAGCCACCATTCCCAGTCCCATGTTGAACACCCGGTACAGCTCGTCCTCGGATATGTTCCCCTCTCGCTGGATTAAAGGGAAGATAGGCGGAATGTCCCATGACCCTCTTCGGAATGCTGCGGAAACACTGTCAGGCAAAATGCCCGGAATCTTGCCGGGCAGTCCGCCTCCGGTAACGTGGGCAAGGCCCTTCATGGCAAACAGAGACGGACTCAGCGCGGGGTAGTAGCAGCGGTGGCGAGTTAACAGTTCCTCGCCCAGGGT
>JAJEDS010000239.1 GCA_022821365.1 Dehalococcoidia bacterium
GCCCTCAGCGACGACCGGCCCAGCAGCGTTTACGTCGCCACCGCCCAAGCCCCCTACCGTTCCAGGGACGGGGGCAGCAACTGGGAGCTGATTAACGACGGTCTGGACCGGCGGTACACGCTGCACATTTCGCCGGCTCCCGACGACGCCAGCCTGGTGCTGGTGACCGTGTCAGAAAATGCCCGGCGGCTAAACCCCATGTTTTACCGCTCCACCGACGGCGGCGACAACTGGCAGCTGGTGGATGACGTGGGCCAGGGCACCGAACCCGCGGAAATGGTTGTCGCCTTTGAATGGGACCCGTCGGAACCCAACCGGGTTTACGCAGGCGCCGACGGAGGCCAACTCTACCAGAGCGCCGACCGGGGCCTAACCTGGGAGGAACTGCCGGTGCGCCTGCCATCGGTAGCGGTGGGGGCCCTGGCCGTAGGCCGCAACCAGGGCAACGGGACGACCGCTTGTCTGGACGGGTAGGCCAGGGACTCAAAAGAACATCGGGCTGCCGGCTGGCAGCCCGATGCACTATCCGAAACCAGGCAGGGCCTGGGGCCAAAGTGGTATTGGATGGCCGGTAAACCACCCGCGGCGGCAAGGTGTGGGAAGTCGATTACATTCCCTTCAGGCAGGTTTCGCAGTTAACGTAGAACTCGAACCGGTGCCCCACAATTTCCCCGGGAATCTGCTCACTTATGGCCCGCATGAGGTTTTCGATGTTGGTGGCCCGAAACTCGCCAACGTTGCCGCACCTGACGCAAATCGTGTGGTGGTGGTGCTCGACGCTGGAGAGGCTGTACCTGGGCGCACCGTCCAGCATATTCAGCCGGCAGAGAACACCGGCATTCAACAGCAGCTTGACGGTCCGGAAGACCGTGGCCCGACCCACCTGGGGAAGTTCGTTGCTGATTTCCTCTGCGGTGAACCCTTCCTTCTTACCTTCCAGCAACTCGATAATGGCCCGCCTGGGTGCGGTGGCGCGGTAACCCCGGTTTTCCAAAATGGACATTATTTCAGTGCGGGTAGTCAGTGGCGACGTCATTGCACCTTTCTCGCTGCCTGTAATGGATTCAGACCCTGACAGGGCTCCCTAAGGCTGATATTAGCAACCGCAATTTCCACCGTCAACTGCCACGCCACACGAGGGTGTACGTCAGGACTGCATTTCTACTTCCTTTCGACCCGTAATTGCGGACCAGGCTTGTGCGACCAACTATCTTTTCTTGATTAGCCCTCCAAATCCCACAATACCGCTGCGAGAATTTCCATTTGATACTACCTTTCACTCGGGTTATAATTTTACGAGACGAGGGAAAGCGGACCGGTTTCCCTCAATTGGCGAAGACTCTTGCCGTGTGGTTCGGGGTTTCTCTTCATCACCGCCTTCCCACTGCCGACCCGTCGGTAATGCCGGCGGCGCCCTGGTTCCAGGAAACCGGCCCCACGAGCCTGGAGAATCGACTGTGAATTCCGAACCGGCTATAACCGTTACTGACGTAACCGTAGAGCGGGACGGCTTTCGCGCCCTGTTCAACGTCAACTTTCACATAGGGCCCGGGAACCTGGTGGGGGTGGTTGGTCCCAACGGCGCCGGAAAGAGCACCCTGTTCGACGCCATAGTGGGCGCTCTCCCGCTGTCCAGGGGAACGGTGGAACTCCATGGCATCGATGGCCGCCCGGGGGGTCTGGCCTACGTGCCCCAGCGCGACAATATCAACCTGCGCTTTCCCGCCACCGTCCACGACGTGGTGATGATGGGCCGGTACTGCCACGTGGGCCTGTTCAGGGGCGTGTCTCGAAAAGATAAGGAGATAGTCCGGGCCTGCCTGGAGCGGGTGGGCCTGTGGGAACGCCGCAAAGCCCTGATCGAAGAGAACTCGGGGGGACAGCGGCAGCGGGTCTTCATCGCCCGCGCCCTGGCCCAGGAGGCCAGCATCGTCCTGCTGGACGAGGCCTTCAGCGGCGTGGACGTAGGCGCCCAGGAAGGCATCATCCAGGTGCTCCAGTCCCTGCGGGACGAGGGCAAAGTGGTGATGCTGGCCACCCACGACCTTACCAACCTGGCTGAACGCTTCGACCAGATTATCTGCATCAACCGCCACATCTGCGCCTATGGCCCGCCGGCGGAGGCCTTCACGCCCGAGGTGCTGGAAGAACTTTACGGCTCCCATGGCATGGTGCTGGCCCACACCCACGCCGGCGGCGAGACCCATATCGAGACCCACATGGTCCATGATTGATTACCTCATCGGACCCTTCCAATACTCCTTCATGCTGCGGGCCCTGATCGTGTCTGCCCTGGTGGGGTTTCTGCTGCCGGTGGTGGGCGCCTACATCATCACCCGGGGCCGGGCATTCATGACCGACGCCCTGGCCCATTCCATCGTGGCCCCCGTGGCCGTAGCGTCCCTGCTGGGCTTCACGTCTTACATTACTGCGGTTCCCGGCGGCATCGCCATTGCCATGCTGATGGGCTTTCTCAGCCGGCAGACGGGAATAAGCGACGACACCTCCATCGGCGTGGTCTTCGCGGGCATGTTTGCCCTGGGCCTGATCATTCTCTCCATCAGCGTGGACGTGAACCCCGGGCGGGCGGTAAATATCGAGGACCTGCTGCTGGGGCAGGTGCTGGGTGTAACCCAGACGGACGTTTTGGTGTCGCTGGTCCTCACCGTGGCGGTGGCGGCGGGCGTATTCCTGTTCCACCGGCACCTGGTCTACACTACCTTCGACCCGGTGGGGGCCCGGGTGTCCGGCGTGAAGACCTCGCTGGTGGAGTACCTGCTGCTGGCCCTGCTGGCCGTGGTGATAGTCATTGGCCTGTCTGCCGCCGGGATAGTGCTGGTGATGGCCATGCTGGTCATACCCTCGGCCACCGCGTATTTGCTGGCCCGACGGTTCACCGGGGTCATTCTGCTGGGAGCGTTTATCGGGGTGGTTTCGGCAGTGGCGGGACTGTACCTTTCCTTCTATGCCAACTGGCCCTCGGGCCCGGCCATGGCGCTGGTGGCCTCCCTTATATTTGGAGTAGCCACCATGCACAAACGGGCCTTCCCGGTGAAGGCGGACGAGTAGGGGGAGTACGTACTTAGAACAGCTGCGCTATTCGGGGACAGTAGGAAACATTTGATTAATGTAGAAACTGCTGTCAGTAATCATTTCCTGACATATTAAGACTATCTATAACGGCCAGGAGAACTGGAGCGACATACTGAGTTACTCTTGAAACGTACTCAGGCAAGTCATCCAAGTTGCCTAAGTCATCTGCTTCAGATGAAGTACGGCTCGAATCTCCCCGTATTAGTGCCAGCGCCATAAATACAGTGGCTGTTGAAAACGCATTTCTCGCAGTTTCTAATGAGCAATCCTTAGTCCGTGAAAAATGATGAATATGCTCGTTGTCCATGTTTATATAGAAATCCCAAGCCTCGCGCTCTTCGGGAGCGGAAAGATCTGGCGCAATACAACATGCGGTCTCGCTAGTAAATGGACCCAATTGATGAGTTGACCATTCAGGCTCGTACACAGGGATTATCCTTGGTGACGCGACCGATTCTGTACCTTTCTCAGCTCTCTTCTTTCTACTTCCTCCACTTCCCTCTATTGGTTCGATTATATTTACCTTAATGGAGGTCTTAAGTGGGTCCACGCGGGACTCGTCACTTACCGTCACCGTGAATTCGAAACTATCTCCAGGATTCAAGAATCCTGGGGGCAAAGTAGACGTGTCCCAATAGAACCGCGCAACTCCATCGTTGGGCCCGGTGCGGTCCCAGAAGTTGGTCCAGTCTCCGGTGTCGGCCGTGGATATGGACCAGCTACCCGGAGATACGCTCCGAGTAAAATAGCTGTTCTCGGCGTCTGTCTGAAATTGCAATTGAGCTTTATTTCCCAGACCGACATTCCATTCAATGCGGTTCGGCTCGAAGAAACTGGGGAACTTCTTGCCCTCAAAATGGCCTCTTTCAATATTTAGAGGCCCTCGCCCAACCCGAGTCAGCAGGGCCCCTTCCAGCAAGTACCTAGAAATATCTGGATTATGGGCGAGAATATCTTTCAGCAAGTCTTCCCTAGCAGTTTCATCCTTCCCAGACTTTGCAGCATCGCGCCTTACGTTTTCCAAGGCTCGCAAAGCTTCGTCATGCAGCAGGTAGTCTTCCAGTTTCTTCTCGATTTCCACTGCCAGTTTGGAATCACTCCTCAGGCGGTCGCGGCTGTTCATGAAGAGGTCTTCAAATTCGCGCCGCTTTATTCTGCTGCAATCCACAAGGACCAACAGATCGTTTGCCAGGAAATTCTTCCTGACACTCTGTCGTTGGAAGAATCGCGTCGAATACGAAGCATGCATCTGACCGTTGTAGAGAAACAGGACTCCGTGCCTGTTCGTTCTATGGCTTTGGTATGCTCCAGGTTTAAAGGTATATATAACTACCCGTAGTCTTTGCTCAGACACCGCCAAGTCCATACTCTGGGGAAAGTTGTCCTCTATGTCTTCCCTATTTCTTTCCAAGTCCGTGAGGATGCCCCTCACGTTCCTATAGACTTCGTTGGATTGATAACCACGACATTCGAACAACTTCACAGGAAGCGCGGGCTCGGCCAATGCCAGTTCTATTCGCCGAATTAGCCCACTGCCATCACTAGGCATAATTATGCTGGACGATGTTCCTTGCCACCGATACTCGTACAGTTTGACAAGTGTTCCATAGCTAGACCGGCGAGAATATGGTTGACCTTGACGGTCGGGAAAAATTGGGAAGTCATCAGCAGGGAAAGAAAGCACTTCACCGGGACCGATGTCCGTCGTCCCAATAGGCGCCAAGTATTCAAACACCGAACTACGAGAATCTCCAGGGGGGTCTCTGCGCCTAACTATAGTGAAGCCCCAGTCGGAGGCTCTGCTCCCATTGTTATCACGAAGGAGACCAGGGTTTCTTCTGGAGACAATCAACTGAAAATTATAGCGGTGGCTGCAGTAGGGAAGGGCACCTGTCGCCCCCATGTTAAATTTGCCTTGGACAAAGTTAATCCTGACTTTGTTACTCTTGTGGAGAGACAAGAATGTACTGGGGAAATCATCTGGGGATTGACCTTCTCCACGGTCGGCGATACTCAGACTAGGGTGGACGGATGCGCTTCTTCGGGCCTCTGGACGGCGACCTGTGGCAGCAACGGTGATGTTGTCGCCTTCTTCGTTGAGCTTCCTGTCAGGCCAATTGGAAAGACGGCCACTTCTGTCAGGATCAAAGTGGCCGCCCTCACCAAAGTAACGGTGAACAGCCTCTTGAATTGATTGAGGGGCTTGGGAAGACTCTGGGGGGTCGCCACGAGCCAAGCATTCGTTCATTAGCCTAGCATCAATGGAGTTTACGATCTTTTCGACCAAAGCCGCGACCGCTTCCCCTTGCTGGTTTCCAATAGTGCCGTAGTTATTGTCTAAGTCACCATAGGGACGCCAGACACTTGGTTTGTTCCAATATCCGGCGTCCTTAAGGATTCTTTCAACTTCGTCCTCGCTGTCCGATAGCAGAAGCTTCCAGCAGAGTTCCCTGTTATCCATTGGTTATCCCTTGAAACTAAACCCGCCGCAGCAACTCTTCCTGCAGGCGGTCGATGTCGAAGGTTTCGCTGGTTTCGGCAACGCGGGCATCGCCCTCGCGTACCATCTGTTCGGCCAGGGATTCACCCGGTCGTTCGGGCAGTTCCTCTTCGTGTTCGCGGCGGCGTTGGACGTCGCGGTTATGCTCAACGAACAGGCGGCGCATGGCCACCACCACCGAGTCGGTGGAGGACAGGTACTCGGGGAAGTCGTACTGCACGTATTTTTCCGCATCGTAGTCCTGGTTGCGGAAGTTGAAGTTGAGCTCCCAGTTACGGTACGGCCAGGACACGGAACTCCACAGGCGGCGGAGGCCGTTAGGCCTCTTGCTGTAGCGTTCCACGTTCAGGTACACCATGCGGGTCAGGCCGTCCTCCACGGGCACGGCCCAGCGGGTGCTGCGGAAATAGGCGTTGTTGCCGCCGGTGCGGGACATGCCGGGCAGGCGGGTGCCGTTCCATTCGTTGACACCGTTGGTATCGGCCTGGGGCGGGCGGACGCGGCCGGGCGCCTGGCCGGTCTTGCGGGCCTTGCGGTCGAAAATCCAGGTCCACATCAGCCGCCAGCGGCGCTGGGGCCACACCCCGACGCCGGGGTATTCCATCTGGTAGGGAATGTTGCCCTCTTCGTCGTAGTAGTACCGCTCCACGCTGGACTTGCCTCGGCCCGGCTGGTAGTGGACCGTCTTGTTATTGACCAGGTTCACCCGGTAGCCCAAGGGAGTGCGGGGGCGGCCGCCCAGCCGGCTCTTGAGGATGCGGATGGCGTTGCGGTGCACCATGAAGGCGTTGTGGGCATCCATGGTGTTCTCCAGGACCAGCACCCAGTTGCAGTCGAACATGGAGAATACCGGGCGGTGGATGTTGTGCTCCTCGAACATTTCCGGCGGGATGTCTTCCTGCGGGTCCACGGGCTCCCCGTCGCCCATCCAGACGAAGAC
>JAJEDS010000327.1 GCA_022821365.1 Dehalococcoidia bacterium
GATGGAAAGGTGGTGTTCCAGCACGGTGTTGAGTACCTGAATTCTTGCCTGTTCTCGCTGTTTCAATGTCACTTCCTTCATAAGGGTGACATTTTCGCTGACCAGTTAGCTGGTGACTTAATCGTAGAACATCAACAAAAAGAACCGATGTCTTTACGCCAAAGCGCTCAACTCCTGAACGACGCGTTTGACCTAGTGGCAGCAGCCGCTCGTTCAGCGGAACGGCCTAGATCAATGTACCGAGGTAAATTGAGTTCCGACGTAGCCGAATATCTGGACCAAGTACGTCCCATGCCAGGATACGGGGAGGTATTTGGATTGACGCTTCACTCTCCAGTACGTGCCGGATTTGGCCAACAGGACCTTGCGGACGATTTCAGTCCACCGTTTCCTCGTCAAACGACAATCAAGTTGGCACAGGCATTGGAATTCTCAAGGAACGCCATAACTGAAGCCGTTACGACGGACAAGTTGGATTCCTTCCGACAAGCCGTGAATCTTGGGGTCAGCGCCAACCTTTGCAACTCGGTGGCGGAATTAGCTAAACAAGCCGATGGCATAGAGATAGAACTTGACTGGGCAGAAGTCAGGCCAACCAACCTACCTGCTTTTTATTTTCAGTTTTCTCCATCTTCCGCAGACGTGCTGCAAGAGGTAGCCAGAACCCTCCGATTATCGGAACCCTCTTACGACGAACAAATTATCGCGCAAGTAGTAAGACTTGAAAGAGAAATGACGGAATTCGACGGAAAGGCAACTATCGTGTCCGTGAGAGACGGACGACCGGCCAGGATGAACGTCGAATTTCACCGGTCTGAGTATGACTTGGTTATAAACGCTTTCAGAGATCACGCATCCATTTCTCTGGATGGAGACGTGCATCCGGTAGGTAGAAGCCTGGAATTGCGTAACCCCCGTAACCTGGTTGTTTCGCCGTAGGGAATCCTTCAGCCCAAGTCATCCAAACACACTCTCACTGGCTCGGCGAGGCAGCTGAAGATACGGATTATACGGCCAGTAATCATCCCGAAGCAGGAAATTACTTCCCTGTGTTTCCCACTCCTTCCTCAACCTCACCCCACCTTTCGCTGACCAGGTACCTCAGGCGGCGCAAATCTACGGCCACAATCAGACCCGCCAGGACAAAGTACCCCATTGAGAACCAGAAGCGCTGCTCGCGGGCGGGGAAGAAGAGGTGGGCGACAAAAAGGGCCAGCAGAACCGCGCCTCCCCTCCAGTCGGAGCGACGGCGGGCAAGCAGTACGAGGCCGAAAACGGCCACCGCGGTCGTCAGCAGGAACTCGTCGGCCTGCCGCAGGTTGAGCGGGAAGGAAAGGACCTGTCCCGCAGATATGCTGAAGATGACCACCATGCTGCCAATGAGCAGGGTGAACTTGTTGACCTCCGAGGAAATTAGTATAGCCAGCCCGGCTGCCGGCCTGCTGCGCAGGGAGAAGAGGACGGCCACGAGAACCTCGGGAGTTTCCGAGGCCAGGGGCGCGACCCACTGGATAAGAATGAAGTCATCTATCCCCAGGTTCCGGCCCGACTCAACCAGGCTTTCCACGAAGGGGTCGGCGGCCACTATTATGACGACGGTGGCGTAGGCCAACAGCGCGACGACCATCGTGCGCCGCGGGGTAGGAGGCAGGGACCCCAGCCAGGCTGACACCCCCACCAAGTCCTGAGCCTCGCCTTCTTCCCGGCAGATTTTCCAGAGATAAACCGCATAGACGGCGATTAGAGCGGCCGCCAGCAATACGTGAATCTCCCCCAGGGCAAATATGGCCAATGTCAGGACGGTGGCCAGCGCCATGAAGGGAAGTTCCGGGTCCAGCGCCCCCCTTAAATCCAGCGGTTTTCTTGCCCTGAGCCAGTAGATGAGAATGACCGCGGCCCAGCCAAAGCCGATGAGCAGGCGGATGGCCCCGGTAACGTTGGCCGCCACCCGGTTTGTCTCCTCCGTAGCTACCCCGGCGACCGGGTCGAAGGAGGCCCCGGCGTCCCAGGCCAGGACCGCTTCAATAACGTACTCGGGCAGGACGGTCAGCAGTGCAAGGATGGCGATGGCCAGGGAAGCGGAGATGTCCAGTTCAGCCACTTCCGCAGCCCACGAGAGGAGAAATGCCCCGGCCAGGATGCCCACGCCAAATACGGCGGCCAATACCAGGGGATGGGATTCAAGATGGTAGATGAACAGGACTATGCTGGGTCCCCCCAGCAGAGCCACCAGGGACAGTATTACCAGGTTGCCGTAAGGCGAGGGTGTCTCTCGCAATACTTGCTCCAGAACAGGGCAAAGATGCAATGGGCGGCGCCGGAGGCGTCAGAGCAGGGTTTCTCTGCGAGTTCCAGTGCGCCGCCGATCAAGTAGTCGGTCCACTTTACACAGGGCTAACGGCGGACAAAGGGAGGGGGGGTCCATTGCCACGCCCCCGGAAAACCGTGGATGTTCTGCCAATTGTTACCCCAAATCATCCAGGCATTCCCGCACCGGTTTGGCCAGGCAGGTGAAGATGGGGGTGTCGCGCTCGGTGTAGGGGCGGGCTTCAGAGTTGCGCAGGTCCATTACCAGGTCCAGGAAGGTACCGGGGTGGTCGGTCTCGAAGCCCAGGACGAACTCCTGGTCGTCGAGGCCGAAGGAGTAGGACGTGCTGATTTTCACGTCGGGGTACTTGTGGCCGATGACGAAGTGTTCGCTCATCATGCGCTGACGTTCTTCCTGGGACTGCTGGTACCAGTCGTGGGTTTTGACGAAGGGGTAGACGAAGAGGTACTTGCGGCCCACTATGCGCATGGTGGCGGTGGTCCCCTCCTGCCCCTCGTGGCGGTGGTCGTCAACGTAGGGGGAGCGGCGGGTCATGGCCAGGTAGGAGTGGGGGGTGCGCAGGTAACCGGCCAGTTCGGTGCGGTTAAGCTGGGCCATCAGTTCGTCAATGGCCTCCAGGGAGCGGCTGACCTTCCATAGCATAAAGTCCACGTCGCCCCGGGTGCCCACCAGGCTGTAGCTGGACATGGCAATGCGGTCGGCGAACTCGGCCAGGGTGGCGGCGAACTCGGCCTTGCCCCGTTCGCGTTGTTCATGGGGTAGTCGCCGCCATTCGGGGGCTACCTTGTAGAAGGAATACTTTACGAAGTCGCGGGCCTCTTCCTGGGTCATGATTGCCGCCTCCTGACTGGCCACATTGTTTTCGCCCCTTGATGATAGCAATCCCAACCCGTCTATTCAAACATGGATATACAGGATGGACAGGATATGATCTGGGCCGGCCAATAAAATCCTGTCTATCCTGTATATCCATGATTGAGTGGGGTTTGAACGGGCGGGGAAGGTGATACAATCTCCCCTGTCCGCCTGTGGGCGGCGCTACCGAAAATCTGGTGAAGCGAGGTTATTGCTATGGTGGAACTGGGTTCGGGTGAGTATATATACGAAGTGGCCGAGGGCTGGGGTCAGCTGCCCGACGGCTGGACTTTCAAGGAAGTGGCGGCGGTGGGCGTGGACGCCAACGACAACGTCTATTGCTTCAACCGGGGCGAGCACCCCATGATCATTTTCGACAAGGACGGGAACTTTCTCCGCTCCTGGGGTGAGGGCGTTTATCCCCGGGCCCACGGCATAACCATGGGGCCGGACGACACGATTTTCTGCACCGACGACGGCGACCACACGGTGCGCAAGTGCAGGCTGGACGGGACGGTGCTGTTCACCCTGGGAATCAGCGGACAACCCTCCGGCTTCATGAGCGGCGATCCCTTCAATCGCTGCACCCACGTAGCCATTGACCCACGCAACGGGGACTTCTACGTTTCCGACGGGTACGGAAACGCCCGGGTTCACAAGTACTCTCCCGACGGCACCCACCTCTTTTCCTGGGGCGCGTCGGGCACCGATCCCGGCTGCTTCAACATCGCCCACAATGTTTGCACCGACAAGGACGGCTGGGTTTTCGTGGCGGACCGGGAGAACCACCGGGTGCAGGTGTTCGATTCCAACGGCAGGTTCGAGACCCAATGGGTAAATATGGCCCGTCCCTGCGGCTTGTACATTGACCAGGACGCCGAGCGCACGTACATCGGGGAGCTGGGTGTGCCCATCGGCCCTAACTTTGAGGCCACCGACTTGGGGCCGCGGGTGTCCATCTACGACACCAAGGGCAACGTGCTGGCGCGACTGGGCAGGGAGACGGAGGGTGAAACGCCCGGCCGGTTCATTGCCCCTCACGGCATCTGCATTGACTCCCGGGGCGACATCTACGTGGGCGAGGTGTCGTGGACCCACACCCGCAGCTATGCCAACAAGTCAGACAACCCTCGGACCCTGCAGAAGCTGGTGAAGAAGTAGGCCCATGGCCCAGGACGTTATAGCCATTATCTGCGACTGTGACGGGACCCTCTGCCCGGACACGTCAGACCGTCTGGTGAAGGAACTGGGTCTGGACTCGGAGGATTTCTGGAAGCGGCAGGTGGGTGGTCTGGTAGAAGATGGCTGGGACCCACCGCTGGCCTACCTGACCCAGTTGCTGGTAAAAGCACGTGAGTCGGAGGGCGGACCCCTGACCCTGGAGAGGCTGAATGCTGTGGGCGCCGGAGTGGAATTTTACCCCGGCGCCCTGGATTTTGTGCCGCGCCTGAGGGACCTGCTGGGTGCCCATGCCGACTATGTGGAGGCCAACGTTACCATTGAGTGGTTCATCGTCAGCAGCGGCATTGAGGCGGTGTTGACCGCCACGGCGCTGGCCGCAGCCGCCAACGAAATTTTTGGCTGCGCCTATTCCTACGACGATGAAGGAAGGGCGGTGGCGGTGAAGCGGGCGGTAACCTTCACGGAAAAGACCAAGTTCATCTACTCGATCAACAAAGGAATTTCGGGCGCAGAACTCCGCCGAAACCCGTATCGGGTCAACGATGCCATGGAGCAAGCCGATCGCCGTGTTCCCTTTAAGAATATGATCTACGTGGGGGACGGGCCCAGCGACATTCCCTGCTTTTCGATGATTCGCTACCTGGGCGGCAAGGCTGTAGGAGTAACTCCACCCGACGATTCCGACTTCCGGCGGCCCTACGAACTAGCGGAGGGGCAGCGGCTGACCGTTGGCCCGTACACGGCCAATTACGAAGAGGGATCTGACCTGTACCGGATGATGGCGCGGCTGGTAACCGGCATTGCCGATTCTATTCTGGAAGAAAGGGAGCACAGCCTGAGGCGAGCCCCCAGTCATTAGGGGCTTTAGCCAAAGGCGCTGTGTGATTCCCGTATTGGCATCCGCCAGAGGCGGACTGACTCAACCTGTCGAGGTTCCCGCCTGCGCGGGAACGACGAAACAGGACGCTGGGAGACTACGAAGTTCAATTTAACGGCGGCCCTGATAGGGTCGAACACGGGCTTAACAAAGGAAGCTGACATGGAAATACGATTGGGGAGTTTGGTGCGGGACGCTCGAGAGGCGGCGGGGACGGTGATCGTCATTGACGTTTTCCGGGCCTTTACCACGGCGGCGATTGCCTTTGACAACGGGGCGACCGACATTACCCTGGTTGCCGAGGCCGAGGACGCCCTGGCCCTGCACCGCAGCGGTGTGGGCGACGTGCTGATAGGGGAAGTGGGCGGCAAGCGGCCGGAGGGGTTCGATTACGGCAACTCGCCCTACGAGATATCCGGAGTGGACCTGACGGGAAAGTCGCTGGTGCAGTCCACCCGGGCGGGAACGGTGGGCGTGGCCGCCGCGTTTGAGTCGCCGGACACCGACACCATCTACCTAGGGTCTTTTGCGGTGGCCGAAGCCACGGTGAAGGCAGTGCTGGGGGACGCGCCGGACCTGGTGACCATACTGGCCATGGGCGACCAGGGGGTGGTGCGGGCCGACGAGGACGAGCAGTGCGGCATCTACCTGCGCAACCTGCTGGAGGGACGCAGCCCCGACCCGGAAGCAGTGCACAGCCTGATTATGACGGGCGGCGCCACCCAGAAGTTCTTCGACGACGGCCAGCCCCAATTTCATCCCCAGGACGTGGAGCTGGCGCTGCAGTTCAGCAAGTACGATTTTGCCATGCGGGTGAGCCGGGAAAACGGCCGGCCGGTAGCGCGGGTTCACCGACCTTAGAGATAATCAGACATGGATGGACAGGACTTACAGGATTTGGTTGGTTTGTGGTGAGGATACTGTGAATCCGCGCCTGAATTTCCGGTTCAGGTTTGGAAGCGGGAGAGGGAGAGGGCGGGCAGGTCGGGGATGGCGCTGCTGCCGTTGAGGATAAGGTCGGCCAGGCCGTGGGCCATGCCGGTGCTCCAGAGGATGCCCTTGCGGCCGCCACCGGTGATGAGGTGAAGGTTGTCCCAGCCGGGGATTGTGTCCACGATGGGCATGCCGTCGGCGGACAGGGGGCGGAGGCAGGCGGTCTGCTGCACCAGTTCCGCCTCGGCCAGGGAGGGGGCCATCTTCAGCAGGTCGCCCATCACCTTGTCGCGGGCGGCAGTGGTCAACTCCTCATCGAAACCCGCGTCCTCCTCGGTGGTTCCGGCCCAGATGAGGCCGTCGGGCTTGGAGGCGGCGTAGCTTCCGGCGTAGTTCAGCGATGCCACCATGGGATTCTCCGACAGCTGGAAACGAATAATCTGGCCCTTCAGGGGCCGCACCGGTATTTCCACGCCGCACCTTTCGGACATGGCACCCGTCCAGGGGCCGCCGGCCAGGACCACAGCGCCGGCCTCCATTTCGCCCGTCTCCAGCTTGACGCCCCGGCACCTGCCCCCTTCGCCAATCAGACCGGTAACCCGCCGCTGGATGATGGTTGCCCCGTGCTTTTCGGCAGCCTGGGCCACGGCCAGGTTGTAGCGATAGGCCTCCACCGCGCCCGTACCCTGGGCACAGGAAGCCCCGATGCAGTCGGGGTTAGTGCGGGGTTCCGCCTTGACTGCATCCTCCGGTTGCAGCCATTCAACCTTGAACCCCGGCAGCCCAGACTGCCAGGCGATGGCCTGCTTCTGATGGTTGGCCTCCTCGTCGGTGAAGGCCAGGTTGAGGCGGTCGCGCAGGTGGAACTGGGTGTCTATACCCGTCTCGTCCAGCAACTCATCGTAGATGGACTTGTGCCGCTGGAAGCACCAGACGCTGAAATCCAGGATGGGATGGGGAATACCGGCCCCTTCCAGAGGGCCCAGCCCGCCAAAGGCAAACCCGGAGGCGTGGCTGCCCACCGAATCGGCTTCCAGGATGGTGACGGTGAGGCCGGACCTGGCCAGGAGCCAGGCGGTGAGGCGGCCGGCGATACCGGCGCCGACGACTATGACATCGGGGTGGGGTGCGTTGGTGTTTGAGGTGTTGGTCGTCAAGGATGGCTCCTTATGTGGGAAGGGAGGGTTTGAAACCCGCCCCTACGAGTTACATACGAACCAGGTTGTAGAGTTCTCAGCCGCCCAGGAAGCGGGCGCCGAAGCCCAGGGCCAGCCTTTCGTCGCCGTCCCAGTCCATTTTTCCTGAGACCAGCGCCTCGTCGGGGGTAAGGCGGCCGTATATTACCATGACGTAAGTCTCGCCGTCGCAGTGGAAAATGACGTCGGGGTTGTCGGCGCCTTCACCCGTCCGCAGGGTTACTTCCTCGTTGGCGATTACCAGTTCATAGACTGCCTCAACGGGTTCATCGATGACGAAGCGGTAGATTTGGGGCGCGGGGATGGTGGTGTCGGGGCGGAAGGCCCGGCGGGCGGCCCGGTTTACCGTATCCATCAGCACCCGCACACTACCGTCGGAAAGGCGGTAATCGGGGTCGAAGCGGGAGCAGACATCCCAGGCGTGCATGGACAGTTCGCTGATGCGCATGTCCAGCATGGTGTGGACGGCTTCGGGGCCCGGGGGCCAGTAGCACAGGTTATCCCACTGCCCTTCGTCAACTGTGTCAAACAGGTCCACGGCCTCATCCAGTCGCTGAAACAGGACCTCCTGCAAGCGGTCTCCCATTTCGGCGCGGGTGTTGAAGGCCCGCTGGAAGATGCTGCGGGCGAACTCGTCCTCGTTGTGTTCGGTAACGGGAGCGGCGCCAGGCGGGGGCGAGTAGTCACCCTGTAGTCCCCGGCTTACGTTAAGGACGAAGGCCTGGCCGGACAGGTGGGCCACAACGTCGGCCACCGACCAGCCATCGCAGGCGCTGGGCCGGTCCCAGTCCTCCGACGACAGGGCGGCAACCCGCTCCTTGAAAGCCGCCGCCTCCTGGCGCAGGACGTCAACTCTATCCGACGGGTTCTGCATGGGTGTCTCCTCCGGTGGGTTCAAACATGGATTAGCAGGATGTACAGGATAGCAGGGGCTAGAAGGATTGGGCAAAGGCGAGGGCAAGGGAATCGTCGCCGGATACCTCGATGTGACCGTGGGCCAGGGCCTCGGCAAAGGAGAGGCGGCGGTACAGGGTGAGGATGAAGGTCTCGGTGTCGCAGGACAGGGTGGCCGCCGCGGGAGCGTCGCCGGCCGACTCGATTCGGGTGCCATCGGAGGTCAGGATAAAGTCATAGGCGCAGTTGACGGCGCCGGAAAGTTCAAAACGCAGGTTGGTGGGACCTTCAGCGTTTTGCGCCAGCGGTAGGACAGGCTGCGGTCGCTGCACCACCCGTTCCAGCAGGATGGGCTGGCTTTCAGGGGACAGGGGCGTACCGGGTTCGGTGCGGGACTGGATGTCCCAGGCGTGGACAGCCAATTCCTGCACCGTCAGGTCGGCCAGGGTCCATAGTGGGCGGTTGCCCGAGTGGTAGAAGCAGGGCTTTTCGTAGTCGTCGGGGGTCAGCGATTCCAGCGCCTGGCTTAAAGCGTCAAACCGACGGACGAAGGTGGGCAAAATCAGATTACCAAGAAAGTCCCGGTATTCGCGGGCAGTCAGGTCGTAGAAGTCTTCAGGGGGAAGGCCGGCGTACCTTTCGTCCTTGGGCGAACCGGGTGGGGGAGTAACGTCGCCGGCCAGGGCGCGGGTGACGAAGGTAACGTAGAACTCACCAATCCAGACCAGGTGCCCAACCAGGTCGCCCACCTGCCAGAGGTGGCAGGCGGTGGCGTGGTTCCAACCTTCCTCGGAGACGGTGCCGAGGTAGGCGGCCAGACGCTCGGCTTCGAAGCGGGCCAGGTGGGTGCGGGTTTGCATTTGGGTGGGTGTGGGCATGGTGGAGCCTCCTTTATTGGGTGAGGAGTTGCCGGAGTTTGAGGATGCGGGGGGACTGGGCGGTTAGGAGGGAGTCAATCAGGCGTTGGAGTTTGCGGAGATCGCGGTTGATTTCATCGTGCAGTCTGGAGGGGTCGCCTGGCAAGTTATACCTTGGATCACCAAGATTGATGTCTACCTCTCTGGCCGCACGGCTTAGCCACTCTTCCAAGCGAGGCCTAAGCATAATAACCCTGTTGCCCGAGGCGTTATCTCTATACTCTCTCAATCCAAACAGTTCCAATTCCTGAAAAACCTGAAAACGAAGCAACTGCGGTGGCTGACTGTGCTCATCGTCTTCATCGATCATTGCTCGGGAGTTTAATTCACCTAACGACCGCTTCAAGGCCTCACTATTGTTGCGTTCCCTCTTGACCTCTCTTCCAGGTAAGCCGGTTAATCTTAGCGCCAGAACTCTATCCGGTTTTCCCTCCACGTAAAGCACTCCTAAGACTCAATGAACCTTTCAGTGTTAAGGAAAATATCCAGTTCGAACAATTCGGGCAATTCGTCCTGAGCGAGAGGCCTAACCCTTGTCCGGTATTCATGGCTGTAGACTATGTTTATTTGCATGTCATTTTTTGGTGCCTTGCTAAACAGGGGCATCAAGAAATAAGGATTATGCGTAACAATAAAGTATTGGTTGCCATTCTCTTCTAATGCGATTCTTTCGGCCAATAGCTTCGTTTCTTCGGGAAATGAATGGGCCTCGGGTTCTTCGAGGACGATTACTGCGTTCTCGTTTGTTTCAATGGCGGCGGTGTAGAAAGTTATACGCTGAAGTGTTTCCGAGGCAAGAGAATATGGGAAGGAAGTCACCACCATATCTTCGGTGGCTTTAACCACGTCGATCTGGTTTTCGAGTGGACGCAGCCACACCCTGTATCCTAAGGAGCCATAGGGGGAACCGATGATTTCTCGCAATTCCCGGTTCCTCTCCAATAGGGACAGCAGGTTATTGCCAAAAGGGGGATGCAGAAAAGAGTGAGTTGACTCTACAAAGTCTTTCAAAGCAGGGGAGCGGTAAAAGTTTATGGCAGGCGGAGACTCTTGTACCGTGTATGGTCCCCCACCCACAATTGATGTCTGGTCCGTAATCTCAATACGATTCAACGTTCCCGAAGGACCCCTTAGAGTTGCAATAGCATGGCGGTCGTTGCTGTAGGTACAGTCCAGCTTGCATTCATCAATACGGACAGAAAGTCCGTGGTCCACCACCCCATCGTAGAACAAATTATGAAGCCGTTCATGCCGTACAAACTCGCCCAATCCCACATTCAGACCGAGTTTTCGCGCCCCCATAAACGAAACCAACCCCAGCGCCTCCAGGATGTTGGATTTGCCGGTGTTGGGTTCGCCGATGAAGAGGTTGAACCGCTTGCAGGGCAGGGTTAAGTCTTTGATGGACTTGAAGTTGTGGATTTCCAGCTCGTTTATCATGCCGTCCATCCTTATGGGGCCGTTCGGGTTGAGAGAGGCCCCTCCGACTGCCGAAAGTGGCGAGAGGGGCCTCGTGTTAGTACTTACTTTACCCGCTCATCCTGAGCTTGTCGAAGGGCCGGTTAAATATCCTTCAGCAAGTTAGCGTCCTGGCCGGCGCTGGTGCCGGAGAGTTTGCCGAAGACCATGCCGGCGGAGAGGCCGGAGCCGCCGGGGTAGTTGTAGTAGAAGAGGCCGCCAACCATTTCGCCGGCGGCGTAGAGGCCGGGGATGGGTTCCTGGGCGTTGGTTACCACCTGGCCCCGGTTGTTAATCTTGACGCCGCCGAAGGTGAAGCTGATGCCCGTGGTAACAGCGAAGCCCAGGTAGGGCGGCGTGTCGATGGTCTCGGCCCAGTTGGTCTTGTCCAGGGCCAGGCCCTCGGTGCGGCGGCCGTCCTTGATGGTGGGATTGTAAGGTATGTCCTGCCGGACGGCGGCGTTGTAGTCGCGCACGGTCTGGGCCAAACCCTGGGGGTCAATGTCCAGGCGGGCGGCCAGTTCCTCAATGGTGTCGGCCTGGGCCATGGTTACCTGGGGAATCCAGTACTCGTCGCGCAGCAGGTGCTTTACCTTGTCATCGAAAATCTGGAAGGCCAGGGCCTGGGGCTGGCTCAGCAAGGCGCGGCCATAGGTTACGTAGGTGTAATTGCGGAAGTCGTACCCCTCGTCCAGGAACCGCTCGCCGTTGATGTTGGTGATGATGCCGAAGGGGTAGGAGTGTTTCTGGAACAACTCGGTGATGGTGCGGTCGCCAAAGGGCGGCGCGTTCATGTCCCAGGCCACGGCGTGGCAGCTGCTCCAGTGGCCGTGGGACTGGGCGCCCACGTCCAGGGCCATGCGGATGCCGTCCCCGGTGTTGTAGGGGATGCCGCGGACCTTGACCGTCTCCCAGCCAGGGCCCAGGTAGCGGCAGCGCATCTCGGCATTGGCTTCGAATCCACCGGCGGCCAGCACGACAGAGCGACCGTAGATGTCCTCAAAACCGTCGGGGCCCAATACCTGGAGACCGTTTACCCGTCCCTTCTGGTCCTGGAGCAGCTTGATGCCCTGGGTGGAGTAGCGGACTTCTATACCCATGCGGCTGGCAACGTCGAACTGCTGGTCGGACAGACCCTTGCCAGCGCCCACGGCTTCCACCACCAGGCCGCCCCAGAACCGGTACTTGTCGCCGTCCAGGAAGGCCTGGCGACCGAAGGACAGGACAAAGCGGACGCCGTGTTCCTGCAGCCACTTCATGGTGGGGTGGGAATTGCTGACCAGGATCTGGGCAAGTTCCGGGTCGGACAGGCCGTGGGTGACGCGCATCATGTCGTCGTAGTACATGTCCTCGGTGTACTGGCCCACTTCAATGGAATTTTCCTCGGTCTCGGACATGTCGGGTATGAGAGCCTTGATGTCGTCGATGCCGTTGAAGGCGAAGCGGATGATGCCGCCGGTGAAGTAGGTGTTGCCGCCGCGGAAGTATTCGGGGGCCTTTTCGACCACCAGCACGGACTCGCACTGTTCCTTAGCGGCGATGGCGGCGCTGAGGGCGGCATTGCCCGCGCCCACCACGATAACGTCACATTCCTGAGCCAAGTTACACCTCCGAAGGGTATAGCAAAATTAAAGGGGATATTGTCCGACACAAGGGCCGTCAAAATCGCAACTAATGATAACCGGAAGGGGGGTAAGGGGCAAGGAAGGGTGTGGTGGGTAACTGCTCAGGTTTGGTGAGAAGCTCTCACCCACGTCCAGGGCAGACACATAGGTCATCTGTTCCAACAAAGTCGAACTTGTGGAGGCCATCAGGTTCGGTGTGCCTTGCGTTGGGCGTAGCGTGGCGTGCGCTGCAGTATCAGGTCTGGGGGCAGAGATAATAAGTTTTCCGCTGGCAAGTCTGGGACCTGTATCTGG
>JAJEDS010000007.1 GCA_022821365.1 Dehalococcoidia bacterium
ATTTCGTCGGTGAGCGGTCCGGCGCTGCTGTCCCAGGTGGTGCCCCGGAACATTGCCTTTGAGTTCCTGTTCACGGGGGAGTTCGTGGACTCGCAGCGGGCGCTGGACCTGATGCTGGTGAACTACGTGGTAGAGCCGGACCAGGTTATGCCCCGCGCCGAGGAGATGGCGCGGATGATTACCGCCAATGCTCCCCTGTCCCTGGCCGCCATCAAGGAGGTCTCCATCAAGGGTTCGGAGATGGGGATGGAAGAACGGGTGGCCCTGGCCCAGCAGAAGCGGGATGAAGTCCTGGAGACGGAAGACGCCAAGGAGGGCGTGAGGGCATTTGCCGAGAAGCGGGCCCCGGTGTGGCAGGGGCGGTAACCGCTTAATCGGAACGAGGACACTCAAGAGGCGTGAGGGACTGGAGTCCTTCACGCCTCTTCTCTTGCCTATTGATTGATTACTGAGAACGGAGGGCCTTGCCGGGAAGGGCGCCGGTGTGTATGCCATTGTCGATAACAACCCGTCCGTTGACAATGACGTAATCTATCCCCTCAGGATACTGCATTGGTTCTTCGAAGGTGGCCCTGGCTTCAACCCTGTCCGGGTCGAAGACGACGATATCGGCCTTCATTCCGTCGCGCAAAACTCCACGGTCCTTGAGGCCAAGTCTCTGGGCAGGATAGGAGGTCATCTTGCGAACGCCTTCCTCAAGGGGGAACAGTCCTTCCTCGCGGCAGAACTGGCCCAGAACGTAGGGAAAGGTGCCGTAGGTGCGAGGGTTGGGGTGGTTGCCCGTCAGCAAGCCGTCGGAGCCGACCATCTGGGCCGGATGGCGGGCGATGGAGCGGATGTTTTCCGGGTTGCCGGTGCGGGCCACGAAGGCCACTTCCAGGTTCTCTTCAATCAGCAGGTCGCAGATGGCGTCGACCATGCGCTTGCCCTGGTGTTCAGCCAGGTCAACCAGGGAACGGCCCTCCCATTCCTTGTTCTTCTCCGAGCCGATGTGGCTGAAGATGTAATGGTCCAGGCTCAAGCCCCACTGGGGTTCCACGGTATCCCCGATTTCGTCCCGAATACTCTGCTCGTGGATACGGCGGTACAGCAGGGCTGGGCCGCCGGCGTGAACCCAGTAGGGGAGAAGGGAGTGGAGAACTGTGCTGGCCGCCGGGTAGGGATACTGATCGAAGGTTACGTCGATGCCGGCGCTGCGGCCCTCGTCCACCAAGGCAACCATCCGGCGTCCGAGACCCTCCACGGGGCTGTGATAGTGAGAGATGTGGACGGGCACTCCGCTGCTCTGGCCGATGTTGATGGCCTCGCGGAAGGGGTCAAGGAGCCGGTCGCCCAGGCTGTAACGGGCGTGGGTCATATAGAAACCGCCGAGGTCCTTGATGGCCTCGCACGCAGCCACCAGCTCGGCGGTGTCGCTGTAGGCCCCGGGAGGGTAGGTGAGGCCGGTGGCAAAGCCGAAGGCGCCGTCCCGCATACCCTGGCGGGCCAATTCCTGCATCCGCGTTATTTCGGCATCGGTGGGAAGGCGGTCCGCCCAACCCATAGCTTCGATGCGGATAGCCGCGTGGGGAACGAAATAGACCACGTTGCAGGCGATTCGGCCGTCCAGCAGGTCCAGGAACTCGCTGACGCGGCCCCAGCGGACGTCGGCGGGCGGAGTACCGTTAACGGCAGCCAGGTAAGTAAGCAACTCCTCAAGATGAGCCGGTGAGGTTGGGGCGTAGGAAAGGCCGTCCATTCCCAGGGCATCCGTGGTTACGCCCTGGCGCAACTTGGCCTCGTTGGCGGGGTCCGACAGCAACATCAGGTCGGAGTGGGAGTGCATATCGATGAAACCAGGGCAGATAACCCGGTCGTTGGCGTCGATGACCCTTTCGGCGGCCACCGCAGAGGTGTCGCCCCGTACAACAGTAACCGTGTTGCCATCAACTCCGATACTTCCCCGGAACCAGGTTTGCCCGGTGCCGTCAATAATGCGTCCCCGGTCGATTAGAAGATCAAACATCAGGATTCTTCTCCATAAATTTTTGGCAATATCGCCATCTTTCGTAACATTATTATCAGATACATACGAAATCAAGAACTTATTGGAACATTATCTCCCAGAAATAAACGAACAATGGCATTTGCCGGAGGTTATGCTCGGATAATTATTTGACAATGGGATTAGATGAAAGTATTATGCCCGCACACCGCACCCTAACCAAAAGGGGGTATCCAAGGATGGGTGTAAGTTTAGCACGGCAGTGCATTGACATACCTTACTCTACGGAGCCCGAGGGGCGTAACAACTTCTGTACCGGTTTCCGGTCGGATATTGGTTCCCGGCGCTTTTTCAGTTACTTCGGAAACACCGCTTCTCTCCCCAGCCGCCAACTCCCCTGCGAACCTTAGCTGCCCCTGCTGCCAGCAATATAGAGTCTTTGTTGGGCAGGAGGGGATGATACTAAGTCGCTAGAACTACAGCGCAACGTATTCAAACAGGTGTGGCACGACTCTACCAGGTAGCTCTTTGAGCCCCGGCAGAAAAAACTTGCGCGCTTTTTTTGACATTAGCCCCCTACATATAAGGAAACGGGAAAATTGAAGGAGGAGATTTAGATGCGACAACTCATGAGGTCGAAGATTCACCGGGCCACCGTTACCAACTGCGATGAGGACTACATTGGCAGCATCGTGATAGACCAGGACTTGATGGACAAGTCTGACATCTGGGAGTACGAAAAGGTCCTGATCTGCGACGTGGATAACGGGGCGCGATTCGAGACCTACGCCATCTCCGGCGAACGGGGAAGCGGCATCATTTCGGTCCAGGGAGCAGCGGCCAAGCTGACCAACCCCGGGCACAAGGTCATCATTATGGCCTTTGAAGTTACGGACGTACCGGTACGACCCAAGGCAATCCTGGTCACCGAGGATAACGAGTTCGATTATTATCTGACGGAGATCGAAAATGCAGTTGCAGTTTAGCGAATCCGAAACCGAACAATACTATGACCACGAGGATGCTGTTTACCGGGCCCTGTGGGACAAGGACGGCAGCGTCCACTGGGGATTATTCGAAGACGGCGCCAACATGACCTTCCTGGAAGCCGGCGCCAACCTGAACAAGGTTATGGCCCGGCGCGGGCAGCTTGAGGCCGATTCCGTCGTCATCGACGTGGGATGCGGCAGCGGCAACACCGCCATCGCCCTGTCCAAGTCCATTGGCTGCCAGGTAACCGGCGTGGACCTGAGCGGCGTGCGTATCGCCAACGCCATTGACTCGCTGGAAGAACAGCCCGAAGGGGTTCGGGAAAGGGTTACCTTCAAGAAGGGTTCCGCCACCGACCTGCCAATCGCTGAAGAGTCCTTTGACCGGGCGTGGAGCCAGGCCACTGTTTACCACGTTCCTGACAAGGTGAAGGTGCTGGAAGAGGTGTACCGGGTGATGAAGCCCGGCGGCATCTTCGTGTTTGACGACCTGATCAAGCCACAGCCCAACATAAGCGAAAAGGCCGTGAAGTTTGTCTACGAAAGGCTGCTCTTCGACACTGACTTCAGCTTCGAGTCCTACCAGTCGGCGTTGAAGGCCACCGGATTCGAGGTGCTGGAGGCCGAGGACATTTCCCGGCACCTAAAGACCAGCTACCTGATGCTGAGCGACGCCGCGGCCAAAGTCAACGAGGAGCACCGGGAAAGGTTTGCCTACCTGGCCGAGGCCTACCGGGAAACCGCGGCCGCCGTGGACAACAAGGAACTGGGCTGGGCTATGTTCGTTTGCCGGAAGTGACCGGGTTCCTGCCAAGGACCGAGTGTTGTTGGTAGCGATCCAATTCAGGTGGTTTTGCCTTGGGACCAGGGCAGACCGGTGTGCCTGATCCTGCCATTCTCGGGTTTGGACCACCTGAGCCGAATCGTTATCATGTAATCGGGCAATCGAATATAGAGGTACGCTATGACGCAAAATGATCGGGTCCGCTGGGTCTACTCTTCCCAGAACGAGCAGGAACTGGAAGAGCGTTACGACCAGTGGGCCGAGGAGTATGACTCCGACCTCGAATCGGATTTCGGCTGGATTTCGCCGCAGCGGACGTCGGAATACGTGGGGAAGCACGTAGCCAGGGAAGGTTCCGTACTGGATGCCGGCGCCGGCACCGGCCTGGTGGGCGAGTGCCTGCACGAAATGGGATTTCGCAAGATGACGGCCATGGACCTGTCCCTGGGAATGCTGGAAGTGGCCCGGCGCAAGAACATCTACGAAGCCCTGGACCAGATGACCATGGGCGAGACGCTGGGCTACTCGACAGACCAGTTCGATGCTTCGGTAATCGTTGGGGTGTTTACCCAGGGCCACGCACCAGCCAGTTCCATTGACGAACTGGTCAGGGTAGTAAAGAGCGGCGGACACATCGTTTTCAGCCTGAGAACCGACACTTACCTGGAGAACGGCTTCAAGGACAAGATGGACTCGCTGGAGTCCGCCGGCCTGTGGAAGCTGGTTGAAGTCTCCGAGGCTTACCAGCCTCTCCCGCTTGGGGAGCCTGAAGTAATGCACCAGGTGTGGGTATTCCAGGTGAGCTAACCAACCGAATCCCCAGGAAGAGAGTCTGGGCCGCCGCCCTTCCCGTAAAGAACGGGGAAGGGCGGCGGCCCTTTTGTTAACAGGCGTTTATCGATGCGGCCACCGGCGCGAACGCCGGCCAGGGGGTTCAGTTGGGGACGGGTGCAGTCTATCCCGGCTTTCCTCATCAAGGGGGAAGGGATATTCCAGGAACCCCTGATTGAGTCATCGCCGCTGGGACAGCAACCGGAATCTCCGCGACGAGAGTGAGTTTCCCGACCAGGGAATGGGAGCACTCATCTCCATCCTGACCTTGCCGGTCAAGAGAGAAGATACCTGTCTGGAGATCGACCGGGCTATTCCCTTACTCCCGGGTCTCCATGGGCAAGCCGCGGTGTCGGACCTCATCGACGCAGATGGGGCAGCGCTGTTCCACCGAATGGCCCACGGCCGGCCAGAAGTCCTCAGAAGTCAGCCCGCACAAGTAGACGGGCGCAACCTCTTCGATGCCGAGGCTGTCCACGTAGTGCACCTCACCCCGCTGCTGGGGATTGGGCCACCACCAGGGAGTAAGCTGCCTGGCCAGACTGTTGATGTGGTCCTTGTCATCGTCCAGCCACCCATCGTCGGGAAGTTCCACGACCCATGATCGCCCCTCTTCGCCCGTTTGGCGGCGCGCGGTCAGGCGTCCCTCCCGAATATAACGCCTGATGATGTCCTGAGAGACGTTCAATCTGCGCGACGCTTCCTGAATGGTTACTTCTTCCAACGCTGCCCCCTGGAATTGATGATTGATGGCGGTGGGAGTGAAGGTGAGCGTCCTCACTCCCGTCCCGACCTTCTCCCCAGACAGGGGAAGGAATATCAGCAAGGCTGAATCACACGCTACGCCGCCGTAACGCCAGCGGTCAAGGGGTCTTCCAAGGTTTCACCTAGGGAACCGCCCGGGGGCACCATGGGATACAGGTTTACCGACGGATCCACGACGAACTCGATGAGGTAAGGACCATCGTGGGCCTGGGCTTTACGCAGGGCAGGCATCACGTCCTCCTGCTCGGTCACCCTGACGGCCGGTATTCCGTAGGCTTCAGAGAGCTTTACGAACTCGGGACCCGGAATAGGTACTTCCTTGAGGTGGTTTTCGAAGAACATTTCCTGCCATTGCCGGACCATGCCGAGATAGCCATTATTGATCAGGGCAATCTTTACGGGCAGGTTTTCCTGGGCCACCGTTGCCAGTTCCTGGGATGTCATCTGGATGCCACCGTCCCCGGCGATGCTCCATACGGGCATTTCCGGTTGTCCAACCTGGGCGCCCATGGCAGCCGGAAGCTCGAAGCCCATGGCACCCAGACCGCCGGAGGACACGAAAGTGTTGTAGCCGTTGAAGAACAGGAACTGGGCCGCCCACATTTGGTGCTGGCCCACGCCGGTGACCACCACGGTGTCCGGGTTTTCCTGGATCAACTCGTTCATATCCGACATCACATGCTGGGTCAGCAGGGTATTGGTCTTGGGAATGGCCAGGGAAGGGTGATCGGCCTTCAACCGTTCGATGTAGCTCATCCACTCGGGGCGTTCCACCCGCTGAACCAGGGGCAGCAGGGCCTGCATTACCACCTTGGCATCACCCACCAGGGGCACTTCCACCGGCACGTTGCGCCCCACCTGGCTGGGTTCGATGTCCAGGTGAATAATCCTGGCATGGGGGGCAAAGGTGGAGGCCCTGCCGGTTACCCGGTCGTCGAAACGCATTCCCAGGCCCACCACCAGGTCGGCCTGGTCAACGACGATGTTAGACCAGTACATGCCGTGCATCCCCAGCATACCCAGGCTGAGAGGATGGTTGCGGGGGAAGCTGCTGAGGCCGAGAAGGGTATTGATCACGGGAATGCCCGTAGCCTCCGCCAATTGCACCAGTTCGTCCCAGGCGTGGGAGGCGAGCACACCGTGGCCGGCAATGAGGACAGGACGTTCCGCCTCGTTGATCAGGCGGGCGGCGCGCTGCAATGCCGACGCGGTCTCCTCAGAGAGCGGATCTCGTACGGGTTCAGGTATGTCGGGATACTCGAACTCAGCCAGCTCCAGCTGCACGTCCCGGGGAACGTCGATGAGCACTGGGCCGGGTCGACCTTCCTGGGCGATTTTGAAAGCTTCGCGGATGGTGTAGCTCAAGTCCGCGGCAGACATGACCAGGTAGGTGCGCTTGGTGCAGACGGAAGCGATGGAACAGATGTCACATTCCTGGAAGGCTTCCGAGCCCAGGGCAGTGCGGGCAACCTGGCCGGTGATGGCCACCATGGGAACGGAGTCGGCCTTGGCGCCCATAAGACCGGTCACCAGGTTGGTGGCGCCGGGCCCGGAGGTGGCAACGCAGACACCGACTTTGCCCGTGACCCGGGAATAGCCGTCGGCGGCATGGGAAGCCGACTGTTCGTGACGGACCAGGATGTGGCGCAGTTGCGGGTAGCTCCACAGGGCGTCGTAGAAGGGAAGAATGGCCCCGCCGGGATGGCCGAAAATTACGTCGACCCCTTCGCGGAGCAGGCTTTCGCAGATGATTTCCGAACCTTTAAGTTTCACAGCAGCCTCCAATAATTTTGCATACTGCCGCCGAGAAAGGTTTCGGGAAGGTCGCCCTGAGGACAACAAAAAAACCCGTCCCACATAGGGACGGGATGTTAATACTCCCGCGGTACCACCCTATTTATCCGGCGAACCGGACCTCTCTTAGCAGGCACTAACATGACCCGTCGCGGATAACGAGCGACGAACCTCGGCCTGGCTTACTGAGCGACGATTAAGCTACGGCGTCGCGGTTCTGCTGGCAGCTCCGGAGGGATTTTCGACAGGGTCGGCGTACCTGCTCACACCATACCAGGCTCTCTGAGCGCCGG
>JAJEDS010000247.1 GCA_022821365.1 Dehalococcoidia bacterium
ATCACCGCTACCATCCGGGAGGTTATGCCCGACGACGGCATCCTCATCTCCGGAATGACCCAGATCGGTTACTATTGCCGCGCCTTCTACCCGGTGTACGAGCCCCGCACCTTCCTTACTTCCTCCTATGCCGGCAACCTGGGCTATGCCTATCCTGTGGCTCTGGGCGCCAAGGTGGCCCAGCCCGACAAGGCAGTGGTGGCCGTGTCCGGCGATGGCGGCTTCCTGTTCAACTCCCAGGAGTTGGCTACTGCCGTCCAGTACGGCATCAACGCAGTGGTGATTGTCTTCAACGACAACGCCTACGGCAACGTGCTGCGCGATCAGGTCAACCGCTTCGAAGGCCGGGTGTACGGCGCCGCCCTGCACAACCCGGATTTCGTCAAGCTGGCAGAGGCCTACGGCGCCAGGGGCGTTCGGGTTGAGCCCGAAAAACTGGGTCCTGCCCTGCAGGAAGCTCTGTCCATCCAAGCTCCAACCCTGATCGAAGTCCCAGTTCAGGCCATGCCCACCCCCTTCGAATAAAGGAGTATCCGGTTTCCTATCAGAAGACGGAGGACGCCCATTGCAAGAATCCTCAAGGAACCCCATCGAATCTGGACCCACCCGATTCGGGATCTTCGATTGGATAGATTCAAACGGCCATAACGCAGCTGACCTGTACGAGCAGCGGTTGAAGTACCTGGAATATGCCGACGCCGCCGGCTTCTACTGCTATCACATGGCCGAGCACCAGGGTACGCCCCTGGGAATGGCGCCCTCGCCCAGCGTGTTCCTTTCTGCTGCGGCCCAACGCACCAGGAACATCAGGCTGGGCCCGCTGGTCTATCCTCTTCCCTTCTACAACCCTCTCCGTCTGGTGGAAGAAATCTGTATGTTGGACCATCTGTCCCGCGGGCGAATGGAGATCGGCCTGGGACGGGGTATATCGGCCTACGAACTGGACTTCTTCGATATTAACGTGGACCAGTCCAGGGATATGTTCCGGGAAGCCCTGGATATAATCATTATGGGTCTGAAGACCGGCAAGGTAACTTATGAAGGGAAGCACTACACCTTTAAAGACGTAACCCTGCCCGTCCAGCCCTGGCAGAAGCCATACCCTCCTCTTTGGTACCCTACTGCCAATCCCGACTCTATACGGTGGATCGCTTCCGAGGGAATCAGCACAGTAACCCACTACCCGCCCATGGAAGTGATGCGCGAACACATTGACCTGTACAAGTCGGTCTGGGATGAGAACCGGGTCCGGCCGGACCGGATGAACGCCCACGAAGCCGAACCCAAGTTCGGCATTACCCGCCACATCTACGTGGCTGAAACCGACGATGAGGCCCTTACTGTCGCCAAGACGGCCTTCGCCGATTTCATCGCCAACTTCAACCACCTGCGCATCTTGAACGGCGATGACACCGGGCGCACCAATTACCTGGCCGATTTCGACGGGCGCCTGGCAGATGGTCTTCACATCGTGGGTTCCCCGGAAACGGTTACCCGCACACTGAAGGAACACCTGGACATTACCGGCTCCAATTACTTCGTGGGTTCCTTCTTCTTCGGCACGCTGTCCGAAGAGCAGACTCTGGACTCCCTCCGGCTCTTTGCCGAACAGGTAATGCCCCACTTCGCGAAGGAAAGTGCTGCCTGATGGACTGCACGTTGCCCAGGCCCTGAAAATGCGGCAGGATTGAACCGTGGACAACACCACCTCCCTGGCGGAACTTCATGCCTGCATAGTGGAATGTTCGCTCTGTCCCAGGCTGGTTGAGTACCGGGAGAAGGTGGCGCGCGAGAAGGTCGCCAGGTTTCGGGACCAGCAGTATTGGGGCAAGCCAGTTCCGCCCTTCGGTGACCCGAGGGCCCGGCTCCTGATTATGGGCCTGGCGCCGGCGGCCCACGGCGGCAACCGCACCGGCCGCTCCTTCACTGGCGATCCCAGCGGGGACTGGCTTTACGGGGCCCTCTTTCGGAACGGCTTTGCCAATCAGCCCAACTCCACTTCCCTGCACGATGGATTGAAACTCAACGGGGCATACATCACCAATGCCGTCAGGTGCGCACCGCCGGACAACAAACCGGCTCCGGCAGAAAAGGCGGCCTGCCAACCCTTCCTGGTGAAGGAATTGGCGCTGCTGAACCGGGTTAGTGTTGTCGTTGCTCTAGGCAAGTTCGCTTTCGATGCCTACCTGCAAGGGCGTGCCGCATCGGGAGCCATCAACCCCAGGCCCTTGCCCAAGTTTGGTCACGGCGCGACGTGGGAACTGGAAGGCGGCGTTACACTCATCTCGTCATACCACCCCAGCCGCCAGAACACCCAGACCGGGAAGCTGACCGTGGAGATGTTTGACGCCATCTTTTGCCAGGCGAGAGAGCTATTGGGATACCCGCTCCCTGGCTAATGTTCAGTTTCTGCCGCATTGGAGAAGACTTACTACCCCTTACTCTGCAAATGCGCGCCGATTTTTGTAATCCCGGTTTAGCCCGACCCGAATCCAAAACACTGGAAGGAAAGCTATGAAGTACGATGTTATTGTTGTGGGAGCCGGTTCCTCCGGTTGCGTCCTGGCTGCACGCTTGTCTGAGGACCCTGAACGTTCTGTCCTTCTTTTGGAGGCTGGCCCGGATTACCCCGATCTGGATTCCCTGCCCGACGACCTGAAGTATGGCCACACCCAGGACGCGGAACTGCGGAATGCGCCGCACAACTGGTCACTGACCGGAACAATTAACCGGGTGCAGGGTCCCCGCCATGTGGCCCAGGGGAAGGTGGTCGGCGGTTCCGGGGCCATCAATGGCCAGTTGCTGCTGCGCGGGATGCCCGAAGACTATGACCGCTGGGCCGAATGGGGCAATGACGAGTGGTCGTACCTGAAGGTTCTCCCCTTCTTTCGGAAGATGGAGACCGACATGGACATCCGGGACGACTTCCACGGCTCTGACGGACCGGTGCCAGTGCTGCGGCGCAACGACGAGGAATGGACACCAATACAGTCAGCCCTGTACCGGGCCGCCGTTGACGCCGGCTTCCCGGAGGACCCGGACATGAACGGCCCCGAGTCCACCGGCGTCTCGACGCTGCCCCTGAACAACCCCGACGGCATCCGTATGTCCGCGGCGCTAACCCACCTGAACCCGGCCCGCCATCGGCTGAACCTGACGATCCGGGCCAACGTACTGGCCCGGCGGGTCGTATTTGACGGCCAGCGGGCGGTGGGAGTCGAGGTTGAGAGCGGCGGCGAAGTGTTTACCGTCGAGGGTGAGGAGGTGATCCTCTGCGCCGGCGGCTTGAAGTCGCCGCACCTGTTGATGCTGTCCGGCATTGGCCCCGAAGACCAGCTAAACGCCCTGGACATTTCGGTAGTTCAATCCCTGCCGGGGGTGGGTCAAAACCTGCGGAACCACCCCTCGGCCAGCGTCGGTCTGTTGGCCAGGGACGACGTGGAACTGCCGGTGGACACTTTCCACCCCAGGACCGCTCTCCGCTACACCTCCTCCGGGTCCGAGCACCGCAACGACATTATGGTGATGACCAGTTCCCGGTTTGTAACCCTAAGCGGGGAGGCTCTGCCCGACCGGGCAATTCGCATTTCCTGCGCCCTGGAACTGCCTGCGGGATTCGGAGAGCTGCGTATCGTCTCCGCTGACCCCACCCGGCAACCCGAGTTTCATTACCACTTCCTGGAAGAACCCTGGGACCGGGAGCGAATGCGCGAGGCGGTGCGCCTGTGGGCCAGGCTTGCCGAGTCCGAGGAATACCGGGACATTGTCGCCGAGAGGACAGCCCCTACCGACGAGGAACTGGCATCAGACGACCTGTTGGACGAGTACCTGTTCCGCACCCAGGGCACCTCGCGCCACGTATCCGGCACCTGCAAGATGGGTCCCGCAACCGACGACATGGCGGTGGTTGATCAGTACGGGTCGGTATATGGTGTGGAGGGACTGCGGGTCGCCGACGCCGCAATCATTCCCTATCTGATCCGGGCCAACACCAACGCCACCGCGCTGATGATCGGCGAGCGGATTGCCGATTTTATCCGGGAAGGCAAATAGGCACAATGCCAGGTAACTGTCCAGTTTCGCGAAGTCACTTTCAACCCAAATCTACATTCGGGCCTTGAGCCGGAATCCACAAGGGCTGGGCATAGTCCAGCGTATGGGGTGCGATGGTCCCTGGATACCGGCTTCCGCCAGTTTGACGATACCCGGTATGACGATTTCGTGGGACTGCCTTTTGCCCCTAATCGTGAACAGTTACGAGTCCAAAGGTTCGGGACCAAGCTCCGAAACTGCCGCAGCCCCTTTGACCCTGGCTTAAGATTCCCGTTCAAGGAACCGCCGAACCGACTCCATCATCGGGGACCGGTCGTAGGTGGCGTACATTATCTGGGCATTCCGCACCAGGTCTCCCGCAAAAAACCGTTCGTAGTGGAGGCTGCGGGAGCCGAACGCACTGCAGGCAATATCCCAGGCCAGGTGGAATAATCTGGTCCGGTCCAGGGCAGTTGCGGTATCGGTTGCCAGGTAATGTTCCAGGTCCGGGGCAATCTCCGAGTCGAAATCTGCCTGACCGGGGAGGGCCATCAGGCTGCTGGAGCCCAGCAGTTGCATAATCTCCACCATCCGAGGATAGAAACTGCGGGCGTACATGTTCTCCGCTACTGTCAGCGGTACTCGGGCCGGCGTCAGCAGGCCCCACTCGTCCGGCGCCGCGTCCACTTCAGCGGTCCGGAGCAGCGCCTTGATCACCTCAAGGTTCATTATCATCTCGGCAATGCGCTCCTGAACGTGGGCCTGGTCCCCCGATCCCAGGGTCTCCACCATCAAGGAAGCGGTGCCCAGCAGAAACTCCGTCTTGGCCACCAGCCGGGTAACCACCTGGTGGAAGCTGTGGTAAATCCAGCCCGTCCGGTTGGTCATGTTGTTGCAGCTGTCCACGTCGCCCAGCAGGAAGACCCGTTCCCACGGCACCAGGACGTTGTCGAAAATGGCCACCGCGTCCATCTCTTCAAAGCGGGCGCCCAGGGGATGGTCGAAAGGAGTGCGGCCGTAGTCAAAACTCTCCCGGCAAATATAGCGCAGGCCGGGAGTATTGCTGGGGATGGAGAAGGACACGGCGTACTGGTGGGCGTTATCCGCCGTGTGGTGTGACCGGGACGGATAAACGGCGATTTCGTCGGACAGGGGTCCCAGTGTCGCAAGTACCCTCGCGCCCCGCACCAGTATGCCGGCGTCGGTCTCCTTGATCACCTTGAGGGCAACGTCCTCGGCAAGACTGTCCGTGATGTATCGCTGGGGCGAACGGCTGCGCTGGGGATTGACCAGGGTGTGGGTCAGGCAAAGGTCCTGTTCCCGGATAAGCTCGTAGTAGCGGCGGACGTTCTCGCCGAACCCTTCACGGTCCTGGTCGAAATAGGGGGACGCCGAGGCCATGGCCACGAAGGCGGCGTTCATGTAGTCCGGCGTCCGGCCCATCATCCCGCCGTGGTAGCTGGCCCAGCGGTAAAACATTCGGCGCCGGCGCTCCAGGTCCTCCTGGTCTTCGGGCATGATGAAGGACATGCCTACCCGTTCACCGGTAGTGGGAGACGTGAAAGTCATTTCATCCCGCAGGGCCGGATCATTCTGCATGTCGTACAGGGCCGCCACCGACCGAGCCCCGTTGGCAAATCCGGGATGGGACGTCACGTCCCTAACCCGCTGACCGCCCACCCACACCTCCGGCGGCCTTTCTCTCAACCCTTGCAGGTACTCTTCCCCTGTACGGACCGGCATGTGATTGACCTCCGCATTCCCCTTTATTTCAGTATAGCAGGAAGCTGCCCGGACTCGGCTGCTTGGGAAAGGGACTGCACCTGCAAAGCTTATAAAGGTCTGACGCCGACGTGAACCGAAAAAACGGGTTCCGGTGAAAAATTGGCGGTCGGACTTTAGGTAGCGCTTAAATTTGCGGGTGAGAAAAAATGCCAAAACACCGCTCATTTCCACTCATTTCCAAGGTACCGGTCCTTTATCGACAGGGCTATCGCTTTTGGACATACGAGCCCGGGGATGCGTGGCCCTTGCTGAGAGGGCTAACGTGCAGATGGAGACTCCTTCTAACCACGGAGGCGCAGAGTATCCAGAGGAGCAAAGAGATTCTCCGTGCGACTCCGCGTTCTCTGAGTCTCTGTGGTGAAAACTGCGTCAAGAAAAACAATTGAACCGGACGACCCAATGGAAGCGCGATAGCCCTGCCTTCATATACATTCAGACCGGTTCTTAATCGCTGCTGCTCGGGCGCCATCAGAGTTGCAACGGCCAATCCGAGTTTTCCGAGAGCAACCAGTATCAGGCTAATGGGGCGCCAGGCGAGAAGGCAATAGGTCGCTGCCAGTCAGCAGAGGGGGCGGCCCGTTGCCCACTTTTCTTCGGCGGGCTACCATAGGGACACCTCGGAGAGCTACGTGCTGTCGGGCCAAACAGGCACAGCGCATTTGCGGCTCAGAATGTGCTCCGGTAGCCGATGTCTCCTCCAGGTGTGGCGTCAGGCGTCTATGGTGTCTATGCCAAACAGGCGTTTCAGGTACAGAAAAATCCCGATCAGAATGTCGGGGTTTACAAGAAAGGAGTATCGCAATGCCCGACTATTCAATTAACGTAGGCAACGTGGAACTGGTATCTCTCAGCGATGGCGAACCCACTCGTTCTCCCTTCATGCCGTTTCCGGACACCACTATTGAGCAGTGGCGGGAGTTTCCCCACCTATTGGACGGCGAAGAACAGATTCGCAGCAGGTACGGTACCACCGCCGTGCGGTCCGGCGGCAAGCTGATCATCGTTGATACCGGCCTGCAGGCTCCCGACGGGTCGGGCACGCTGCTGGACGACATGGAACGCAAGGGGGTGGATCGGAACGCTGTAGACCTGGTGGTGTTTACCCACCTGCACCCCGACCATGTGGGCTGGAACCTGGTCAACGGAAAGCCCACCTTCCCCTACGCCCGCTACCTGGTACCCCGGCGGGATTGGGACCACTGGACCCAGGCGGAAGTTGTGGCTGGCGCTCCCCACATTTCCGGCCAGGTGTTGCCGCTGAATGAACTGAACATCCTGGACCTGATTGATGATGATTACCCGATAACCGACGAACTGACCACCATATCAACCCCGGGCCACACGCCCGGCCACGTTTCTATCGTGATTGCATCCCAGGGCGAACGGGGTTATATTCTTGGAGACGTGGCCCACACGCCGGCCCAGGCCCACTACACCGACTGGAACCCGATTTTCGATGTCCAGCCGGAGTTAGCTCGCAGTACCAGGCATTCGGTCCTGGACATGTTGGAGTCCGAGGGCATCCTGGTATCGGCGGGACACTTTCCAGCCCCGGGATTCGGCCACTTCGTCCGCGCCGGTGATCGGCGGCAGTGGAGAGGAGTCTAGCTTTGCCGCGAGCGGCGCAAACCTGCGCCGACTCATAACCAGGACTATTTGGCCACGTGCATCTGGAAAATGACAGGAGAAGGAGAAGCAATGATTTACGAAGTCAGGACCTACACCCTGGAGCCCGGCTCGGTTCCCCAGTTCGAGGAGAGCTTCGCCGAGGCCCTGCCCCACCGAGAGAAGTATTCCCCCCTGGCCGCCTTCTGGCACACGGACATCGGCACCCTGAACCAGGTAGTGCATGTCTGGGGCTATGAAAACCTGCTGGAGCGTGAACAAATCCGCGCCGAGGCCGCCCAGGACCCCAACTGGCCGCCCCGCGACACCAGCATGATTATGACCATGGAATCGGAAATCTGGAACCCTGCCTCCTTCATGCGCCCCATGGGCGGTGGACAGGAACTGGGCAACGTTTACGAAATGCGCATCTACACCTACAAGCCCGGCTCCATTCCCGAACTGCTGAACCGGTGGGAGAAGGCCCTCCCGTGGCGCGAACAGTTCTCGCCCTGCGCCGCCGCCATGCACTCTGAACTGGGCGGCCTGAACCGCTGGATGCACATCTGGCCCTACAACGACCTTAACCACCGCGAAGAGGTTCGGAAGGCTGCCAGCGGCACGCCCAACTGGCCCTCCGGCGCCCCCGGCCGCATCAGGCAGGAAAACAAAATCCTGATTCCGGCCTCTTTCTCCCCCATGCGCTAGAGAGTCCCTTTCGATTTCTTTGCGCCCCTGGTGTATGCTTTCAGGACGCCAGGGGCGCATTCTTTTTCGCCGCGTACTTTCCATGCCGATTGACAGCCTGATCGACTCCGTCGAAACTCCGGCCTTTGTCTACGACGAGGCTGAGGTTCAACGTGTTCTGGATATTGCTAGCGGGCTGCAGGCGGACACGGGTTGCCGAATGCTCTATTCGGTGAAGCCCCTGTGCCTTGTCCCCTTGCTGGAGATGATGGCCCCGCAACTGGCCGGTTTCGCCGTCAGTTCCCTCTTTGAAGCCAGGCTGGCGAGAAGCGTGCTGGCAGACGGTGGCTCCATCCACTTCACCAGCCCCGGCATCCGGCCCGGGGAGGCAACTGAACTCGCGGAACTCTGCGATTACGTTGCATTCAACAGCCTGAACCAGTGGCGCCGGCACAAGTTAGACTTTTCGGGCCGCACAAGTCTGGGGCTGCGCGTCAACCCAGGTCTCTCCTTTCTTGACGACAAGCGCTACGACCCCGCCCGCCCGCACTCCAAGCTGGGCGTTCCAGTCGACGAACTGGCCGTAGCGGAGACCGAAAACACTCAAATATTGGCCGGACTGGACGGCATTCTGGTCCACACCAATTGTGAGTCCACCGATTTTGCCGAACTACAGCAGACGATGGATTGGCTGGAGGATAAAATACCTGATACCCTGGCGCGGCTAAACTGGCTCAACCTGGGGGGAGGCTATCTCTTCAACGAGGGAGCAGACCTGGAGCCTTTGCGCCATGTCCTTCACTCCCTGCGGTCGAAGTATGGAATGGAGGTATTTCTGGAACCGGGCGCGGCCTTCGTCCGGTCATCCGGCTATATCGTTTCAACGGTGCTGGACAGATTCGCCAGTGGAGGCAAGGACGTGGTGGTGGTGGATACCACCGTCAACCACATGCCGGAGCTGCTGGAATTCGACTTTGAACCCGACGTGGCCGTCCATAGTGACGGAGGCGCATGGCCTTGCATCCTTGCCGGCTG
>JAJEDS010000158.1 GCA_022821365.1 Dehalococcoidia bacterium
GTTGAAGGCCGAATACGGCAAGGCAACCCGCCGGTACTTTGCCAACTCCCACCGGCCCCAACTGCTGCTGGAATTGGGCAAGGACGTTTTCGAGTCGGCCATCGTGGATTCCGGGGTGTTGATGCTGCGCACCGGCGGCGACGGCCAGGCCTTCCCCGCCGTAGATATGGACCGGATGGCGGACAAGGCAATACCGCCCGCGCCGGAACTGTGGGGGCAGGTTCGGCCAGAAGATGATGCGCCGTGGAGTATTCTGTCCGCTACCGAGCAAAGCGTCTTGGGCAAGATGCGGGAAAAGGGAACGGCTCTGAACGATTGGGATTTGCGCATCAATTTCGGCATTAAGACTGGGTACAACAAGGCGTTCATCATTGACACCAAGACTAAGGATGCGCTTGTCGCTAAGGAACCCAAGTCTGCGGAAATCATCAAGCCTGTGCTGAGGGGGCGGGATATTGGGAGATACCAAGCACAGTGGGCCGGGATTTGGCTCATCGTTACGCATAACGGGTATGGGGATGTCGCTGCAATTGACGTAGAAGATTATCCGGCGGTCAAAGAGCATCTTGACGGCTTTGACGCCCAATTGAAGAAGCGGTCTGACAAGGGCAAGACTCCTTACAACCTGCGCAATTGTGCCTATTACCATGAATTCGCAAAGGAAAAATTACTCTGGATAGAACTCGTTGAGGAAGGTCGGTTTGCATACGATAGTAGCGGGATTTTCGGCGAGGCAACGACCTTTATGATGACGGGCGACTCGTTGAAGTACCTTTGCGCCTTGCTCAATTCGACACTAATCCGGTGGTTTCTCCAGCAGATAGCGCCAACGTCGGGCATGGGAACGTTCCGCTGGAAGAAAGTTTACGTCGAGACCATCCCCATCCCGAAAATCACCGTCGAGGAACAGGAGCCGTTTATCCGTCTGGTGGACGAAATTCTGGCGGCCAAGGCAGCAGTGGCGGATGCGGATACTGGCGAATTGGAACGGGAGATAGACCGGTTGGTTTATGGGTTGTATGGGTTGACGGAGGAGGAGGTTAAGGCCGTGGAGGGGTAAGGGGAAGCGACGGGCGGGGAGTGTGTAGGGGGCAGTGGCTATTTCCTTCTTTTGCCGCCACCTTTTTTCTTACTTCGCCTCCTGCTTCCTTGTGTCTGATGTGCTGGCGCCCCAGTTTGCATGGACATGCATAGGGAAGTCTCCATAGAGTCTCTATTCGCAGCTGCCTTGACTACCAGCATAATAAGAAATAGCACGAATAAGACCACCATTATCGTAAATGAAATGATGAGGAATGCAGCAGTTAACCTCTCTCCGATCACATAAATGACAATATATTGGAGGCTGGTTTCGAATATCGCTGAAAGGAACGTAAACAAAGCAGTAGCGCAAGCCAAAACGAGTCCAATCCATCCCCACATGGACCTGGGAAGCCTAAACAAGCTTGTGCACATCACCAAGATTGGGAATGTCAGCACCACTCCGATTGTTAATGCAATATAATTGTCCTGGTCAATTGTAGCCAACACCGCTGCAAAACCCGAAAGCCCACCAGCCGTCAGAGTGACCACATGGGAAACAGGATGTACTTCTTTTTGTACTAAAATGGCCAATAAAGTACAGACAGCAGTATTCACCGCTAGAAGAACATTTCTTTCTTCCATAGCCGACGCTAACCAAGTCGGTACATAATCTGGCCATAGCCCCGAGGATATCCAGAGTGTAGGTACCAAGAGCCCGGCGCAGAACGACGACGCTATGGCAGCTACTGTTGCAGCGGTTATTGTTGCTCTTCTGGATGGTCGTGTCGAAGTACTCTGAGTAATGGAAGCCATAGGTCTTAAGCTCATATAAATCATTGATAATGCTGGAACCTTTGTTCTAGGATAGCTGAATGTGAATTGGTGTGTCCATCCCGTTTCCTGACCTTCGCCGAAACCCAAACACAAAAATGACAGGAAATGAGCGGTTTTGAGCGGAAAAACTGAATTTTCCCCATTAGTGAACATTCGTGTTTATTCGTGGATAAACCACCGCCGCCGCCCGGAGGTAAACAAGCCATGACCATAACCGTAAAAGCCAGGTACTCCAACGGCCAGTTAACCCCGCTGGAGCCTCTGGACCTGGAAGAGGGCGCCGAGGTAACGGTGTCGGTGGAAGAAAAGCAGGCATCGGCCGATGTGAAGGGACAGGAAGGCCCCTTGTTTCGGATCCTTCAAAAAGCCCAGGAAAAACAGGCGGCGCTTCCCTCCGACACCTGGGAAAACCTTCCCACGGACTTGGCCGCAAACAAGAACCACTATCTATACGGGCAGCCGAAGGAAGGCGAGTAATGCGAACACTTTTCGCGGATGCCGGCTATTGGGTAGCTCTCTTGTACCCCCGAGACCAGCATCACGTCCGCGCAACGGTTGTAGCCGCGGAATTAGGGGAGGCCAAGGTCGTAACAACCCAGATGGTATTGACGGAGACGTTCAACGCGCTGTCAAGAACAGGACAACAAGGCAGGCAATATGTTGCCGAAATGTTGTCCGAACTAGAGAATGACCCGGATATTGAAGTGGTGCCCCAGACCGACGCACAATTCCATGCTGCGGTGGAAAGGTATGCCGAGCGGCTGGACCAGGACTGGAGCCTCACCGACTGTGCCAGCTTCCTGTTGATGGAGGAACGCGGCATCACCGACGCCCTGGCTTACGACCGTGACTTTGAACAAGCCGGGTTCGTCGCCCTGCTTAGAGAAACCCCGTAATGCCCCATATCCACATCTTTTACACAGGCCCTTACCATGACCATACTGCACTCAAAAACCGATCCCACCATGCTGGCCCGCCTCAAGGAGATGCTGTCCAGCTCCGCCCGGGCTGATATTGCGGTGGGCTACTTCTTCATCTCCGGCTTTGCCGAAGTAGCCGACGAAATCTCCAGGCTCAGCAAGACTCGCATCCTGGTGGGGCGCCCCGACCGGCCCACTCTGGAGGCAGTTGCCGCCGGCCTTCACCAAGCGCGGCCCCTGCAGGCTCAGCTTGAGGCAGACCACCGAGTCCGTCCCAGCCAGCGGCAACAAATAAGGCAGAATGCGGTGACGGATGTCTCCAGGGACATCGGCGCGCTGCCCCAGACAGATGAAAGCCAGTCTGCCGTGGAACGCCTGCGCCAGCTGGTGTCCGCTGGATTCCTGGAAGTGCGTACCTATCCCCGGGAGTTCCTGCACGCCAAGGCCTACCTGTGCTGGTACGAAGGCCACGCGGAACCCGGCGCCGCCATCGTCGGTTCCTCCAACTTCACCCTGGCCGGGTTCCAGGGCAACACGGAACTGAACGTGAGGGTTACCGGCGACCAGGAAATGGAGGACCTCAAGAACTGGTTTGAAGCCCTATGGGAAGACTCCGAGGACATCACAGACCAGGTAGCCCTGGTCCTGGACGATTGCTGGGCCATCAAGCAGTACCCTCCCTACCTGGTGTACCTGAAGGCCCTGTACGAGCTCTTCGGCCGTCAGCTTGACGCCCCCCAGGAACTGCCCCTGGAGCCCTTCCGCCAAGAAGACCTGGCCAATTTCCAGCTTGATGCCGTACGGCGGAGCCTGGACATGATCCGAAATCACGGTGGGTGCTACATCGCCGACGTAGTGGGCCTGGGCAAGAGCTTCATCGGAGCGGAACTACTGCGCCAGTTGCGCCAGAGCTACCCGCTGGACGGTCCGCCGCTGATCATCTGCCCTGCCGGCCTGGTGGGAATGTGGGAACACTTCAACGAACGCTTCGGGCTGGGCGCCGCCGTGGTTTCCCAGAGCCGCATCGCCCCGCCCCCGCAGCTGGTGTTCAACGTCGAAACCGAGGAATACGACGAGGCGGAACCCGGTCAGGGTATCAACCTGGCCGAGACCTACCGAAACCGGGGTCCGGTACTGGTGGATGAAGCCCACAACTTCCGCAACATCAACGGCCGGTCCCGGGGGCTGCGCGACTACCTGGAGCGGGGAGACCACAAGGTCATCCTGCTCAGCGCCACGCCCCAGAACCTGGGCACCAGAGACATTTACCGCCAGATAAGACTGTTCCTTGACGAGACCGACCATGGCTTGCCCATTGAACCCCTTGGCCTGGAGGACTACTTCAACAGCGCCTAGCGGTGGCGGGAGTACCGGAAAGAAGTAGAAATATACGCCACGGCCTTGCAGGAACACCTGAGCAGTGGCAGCCAGGAACCGCGCCCGCCGGAACCCGCCAGGCCTGATACACCGCCGGCCGACATCTCCGAAGTGCTGTCGCCGATATTTGTCAGGCGCCGCCGCAAGGACATTCAAGAAATATATGGCGATACTGCCACCATCAACGGCAAGCCCATTGAATTTCCCAAACCCAGGCTTTCCAACCTGAACTACCGCCTGGACCAGGTGTACGCCAAGGCCGGTGACTTTACGGATCTGCTCTCCACCATGGGCCAGCACAAGGGGCATCGCTACAACCCCACTCGGTACCTCAGGCCGGAGCATAGCTCAGACAGGAAATACGAGGGGCTGTTCCGGGCCAGGGGGCGCATCGCCGCTATGATCCAGGCTCTGCTCTTCAAGAGGCTGGAATCCAGCATAGCCGCGTTCCGGTCCACCCTGGATGCCCTCATCACCAGCAACCGCAACTTCAAGGCCGCCCTGGAGGCCGGATATGTACCCGTAGGTCGAATAGCCTCTGACCTGCTGGCGGGCCAGGACTTCAACCCGGAAGAGGCCCTGAACATCCTGGAACGGGAAGTCCAAAATCGCAGTGGCGGCAACGTGTTCCGCGCCGAAGACTTCGAGATTGCGGACTGGATTGCCGACCTGGACGCCGACTACACCGCGCTGGACGAGATGAAGAGACGGGTCAAGGACATAACTCCCGAAGATGATGACAAGTTGACGGTTCTAAAGGATTTCCTGAAACAGCGTGAAGTGTCAAACGGCAAGGTCCTGATTTTCAGCGAGGCCGAAACCACGGTCAAATACCTTCATGAGCAGTTGAACCCCGGCGGCAGCGATGCTACGACAGAATATCTGAGCGGCGAGAGGCGGGACGCACGGGAGGGCATTATTCGCCGGTTCGCTCCCAAGGCAAATCTGGATAACCCGGAAACCCTCCGCAGCCAGGAAATCCGCGTCCTCCTTGCCACCGATGTCGTATCCGAGGGCCAGAACCTGCAGGACTGTGCGCGTGTCCTGAATTACGACCTGCACTGGAACCCCGTTCGGCTGATCCAAAGGTTCGGGCGCGTGGACCGCATCGGCTCTGAATATGAGGAAATCAACCTCCACAACATGCTGCCTGACGCGCAACTTGACGAAACCCTGGACCTTACTGGCCGGCTCAGTGACCGAATTCAGGCCATGCACGACATCATCGGCCTGGACAACTACATCCTGTCCGATTCGGAGAAAATGAACCCCCAAACTATGGGCGCCATCTACGATGAACTGACACTTCCCGAGACGGAGGACGAGTTTGAGGAACTGAGCATAAACCAACGGGCCATGGCCTTGCTGCAGCACATCAGGAACAACGACCAGGATCTGTGGAAATCGGTTACCGAATTGCCTGATGGCATCAGGTCTTCACTGACAGTCGGTAACAGACGGTCCCAAGGGAACGACCAGCCTGTAGAGGGGGAAACCATCGTTATGATGGCATCAGAAGATGCACTCCGCTGCTACGCCGTGGACGACAAGGTTGTCCCCCGGCAGATAACGCCCGCCCAATTCATATCTGCAGCTGAATGCCTTCCAGGAACGTCGCCACAACCCCTGCCCGACAGTACCAACGACAGGGTCAATGCGGTTGAGAAAGTCTTCCAGACCGATCTGATTCGCATTCTTGGGGACAACAGAAAGAGAGTGTCCGGCAACTTGAGGAACCGCCAGTTCGTCCAACGGCAGCTGAACGGGGTGGACAAGGATATAGCAACCCCCCAAAGAGTGGATATTCTCCGGCAGGTTTTCACCGACGTGCTACCCACGATAGTTGAGGACGAAATATCCGAGTTGCGCCGGTTGAACCTGGCTGGCCGCGAGCTTGTATTGAGGCTGGAATCGTTGCAGGAAAGATACCGCCTTAACCCCACTGAGCGCACCAGTGCAGGAAACCGCGCCCAGCAGGCAACCAGGGTAGTCTGTTCAGATGGCCTGGTTCCGTCCTCATAGATGCCAACAAGGTAGCTTCCTGCCACTGCGTTAGCCTCGGCATCGGAGACAATTCTCCACGCCCGTGGTCCCTTCACGTGCTGCCGCCGTGTGGAAACTGGCGTTCTTAATGGAGTGGGAGCGGCGAGCGTTGCATCCATCCACGATGGCCGCCCGGCTGGCCCCTACCTGCGTCATTGTTCGTCCTAGCAGCCGATTGACGACCACGGCGAGTAACACATGGTGCTGGTGGTCTTTGACGACTACCTGGCCGAGGGAAACTTCCTAGACGTGGCCAGAAACGAGATGGAACGCGCCAAGGCCCAGGTTCCCCTCTGGGCGTCTTGTAGGGAAGTGCTGGAGAAGATCGGGCCGCCGGGTAGAGCGTGGCGCAGCCCGGAAGTGCTTGAGCCGAGCTATGCTATTGACATCCCTCGACGATGGATCTTTGCATCGTGCTCTCGCTGTTCCTGTAGAAAGAGAGCTTACGGAGACAGTTGACTCCGACCAGAACGCGCCTAATGTCGGCCACCGGCAGGCAAGAGGTTGACAACAGTTCTAAAGTAAGGTCGAGGTTTGTGTCTGAACTTCGGTTTCTGTCATCGAATGCCATAATGTCCGATTCGTGACGTAAGTTCTCGGGTAATCGTTAGATCGACGTCGGGTCCTGTTTGACACATACTTGAACCTGAACGATCAATCGGAGGAATGCAAATGCACCAACAAGGCGGCACCATAAAGCAGGCGCTCGACAGCGTCGCATCCCATGAATACGTTCTGCCAGCGATTCAACGGGAGTTTGTTTGGCGGCCGGAGCAAGTTTGCAATCTGTTTGATAGCGTGATGCAGGGCTACCCATTCGGCGAGTTCATGTTCTGGAGGGTTGAGACCCAGAATTCCGGCCAGTACCGTTGGTACGACTTCGTCCGGGAATACCACCAGCGCAACAACCCTCACTGCCCCGAACTCGGGCCAATCCACGACAAGCCACTTACCGCCGTGCTTGATGGCCAGCAGCGGTTGACCGCGTTCAACATAGGCCTGCGCGGTTCGATGGCCATCAAGTTGCCCTACAAGTGGTGGAACAGT
>JAJEDS010000359.1 GCA_022821365.1 Dehalococcoidia bacterium
GCAAGTAGTAGGGAGTCAGGAAAAAGATGGATATTCCACCCATGAAGGTCAGGAAAGCAGCGGTCACTCCGCAGGAAAAGACGGGCAACTTGAAGTAGCGCAAGTCCAGCATTGGGTTGGCCGTTCGCAGTTCCCACCATATAAAGCCGGCCAACAGGACTAGGAACCCGGCCAGTCCGGCCAGGATGGGTGGAGATGTCCACCCGAAGCGGTGGGCGTAGGTTACGGTCAGCAGCAACATGAGGAGCATACCAGTGGACAGGGTGGCGCCCTGCCAGTCGAAACCAGCCTTCTGTGCTCCCCGCTCGCCGGCAGGGCGGCCCGTTGCTTCATTGGCCAGCACCGCCATACCCAGACCAATGGCGAGGGCCATCATGGGAATGTTGACCAGGAAGACGGACCGCCAGCCAAACAGGTCCAGCAGGAAGCCGCCCAGCGCGGGGCCGACTATGGCTCCGCTGCTGACCACGCCCATCATCAATCCAATGGCCTTACCCCGCTCGCTGGCGGGAAAGGATGCGGCGATGATGGCCATGCCGGTGCCCTGGGTCATGGCAGCGCCGGCCCCCTGGATAACACGAGACCCAATTAACAATCCCAGGTTGGCCGACAGTCCCGCGGCAATGGCGAAGAGGGCGAAAACCAGGGAGCCGATGATATAGACCTTCTTCAGGCCAATGATGTCTGACAGGCGGCCCATGGGCAGCAGCAGGGCGCTGATGGTCAGGGTATAGCTGATGACGACCCACTGGACGGTGGGAATATCGCTGTTAAAGTGCCTGGCAACGGGATGGAGGGCCACGTTGACGCTGACCTGGTCGGCCACCGACGCGAAGGTTCCTATGGCAATGGCCACAAAGGCCCACCACTTATAGTGCGTGCTCTGCCGTACGGCGGTAATTTTTGAACTTGCAATCACTTGTTTAGCCTTCGCCTAACCGTCGGTTGGGACGGGTTAGTTTCAGATTCTATTTCAAAGCCCAGGACCACGGCATACGGAATTATCTGCCCAGTCTCTCTCAATGTACAAAACGGGAAATTTCAAAAACCCGCTCATTTCCGCTCATTTGGTCCCATTTCCGGGAAGCGCCCGGGCGCCACTTGCTTCGGGGAGAAAAGAAATGGCTTTGACTTTCTCACTTCGCGAGCAGGCTTTTTTGGGGCAGGGCAGATGACTGCATCTGCGGCCGGGATTATGAAATCCGGCTGCCTTCATAGTTTTATGGTGGAGACGGGTAACACAGACTGGCAAGTGGGGAACTCCCTTCGGGGATTTTGCCGGCGTGGGAAGGGTGGGCCACCCGGTAGTCTGACACGTGATTGGCATGCCTACTCCAGTTGCCTGGTACTACGGAAAAGGATGGCCTGGACCGCGGCGAAGAACAGGGCGGCCGCCGCCAGGATGGTGAAAACCAGGGAGGGATTCCACAACTTGATGCAAAGGCCGATAAGCAGAGTGGCCAGAGGCGTAATACCGTGGTCCAGCATGTAGATGCTCATCACCCGACTGCGGAAGGTGTCGGGCACCACCGTCTGAATCAGGGTACCGTTGGCAACCCGAAAGACGTACATGCTGAAACCCAGCCCAATCAGCATGGCGAAAGAGGCCCACAGCCACTGGGACTGGGCAAAGAACAGGATGAACGCGCAACCGGCAATGAGGCCGGCAAACACGGCCAACCCTTTCCGCGTAACGTAACCGATGCCGGCGACAAATAACGCTGCCGCTATGCCGCCCAGGCCGACCGCCGACGCCAGCGCTCCTCCAGCGCCAATGTCTCTTCCCAGCACGTCCACAGTGAACACCGGCAGGAAGAAAATTAGCGGCTGGAACAGCAGGTTGGGAATCAGCGACATTACGATGAGCTGCAATATGCTCTTTTCGTTCTTGACGTACCGCAGGCCCGATACCAGGCTGGAAAGAGCCGAGCCCTGGCCGCCGCCCCGTTGCTGGGTGCGGTAGGGCAGCTTGACAGGAATGAGCAGCAACACGATGACAACGTACAGCACCGCCTCGATGAAGAAGTTCCACTTGAAGCCCAGGGTGGCAACAAGCAGGGCGCCAATGGCCGGGGCAATGATGCGAGTGCTGGGATAGACCATGCCGTTGAGGGCAAAGGCGCTGGCCATGGCCTCGCGGGGCACGGTATTGGCCACCATAGCCTGCCGCACCGGCTGGATGACGGTATGGGCAATACCGGCGATGGTCATATAGACAAACGGGTGCCACCATAGCAGCGGCCCGGTTATTTCCTCGGCATCCAGGTCGGTGGCAATCACCAGAGCGGCAAAGGCCGTTGCGGTCACGGCCATTACCGACTGGGTTACCATGACCAGTTTGCGCCGGTCGACACGGTCCCCCAGCACACCGGCCCAGGGCCCAATGAGCAGCACCGGCAGGGTGCGGATTCCCACAACCGTGCCGGTGAGCAGGGCGTTGCCGTCGGTGAGGTGGTGAACCAGCCAGCCGATGGTGAAGAGCTGGAGCCACTGGGCGCCAATAGCTACGAAATTTCCGGCCCAAATGAACCGGAAATCCTTGTAGAGCTTGGCGGTGGATATGGCGTCGAGCCCGGCTATTCTTCTGCGGCGGGGGCTTTCTGCGGCGGCTTCCGACCGGGGCGCATTAGTCGCCATTCAAGAAGTGGTTGAGCAAAGGGGCCAACCCGTCCTTTGGAACTGGAAACAACCTGTGAATAGTAGCACATACGGGGCCGGATTTCATTGCCCTGAAGCCGATGGTTCCGTTCTGTATTGGGGTATTTGATCTGTATTTCTTATTTGGCATACCCCAATACAGAACGGAACCAAGCCGATTGACCGCTAGTCCCAACCAAGGACTTCAGGCCGCGGAGTCGGCCAGTTCCAGCAGCTTTATCACCGTTTTCCAGTTGCGGGTCGTGCTCGTTGTAGAGAGCCTGGAGTCGAAATAGCTGTTGGTAAGCCTGGTTCGGGCAAATCCGTCAGGACAGTGGAGGTAAATCTCGCGGCCGGCCGCTACAAACTCATCACCGGGCGAACGATTGGGGTCAAGGGACTCGGCGCTGGCGGCGTCAGGCCGATCAGACAGGAAAACAACGTGCAGTCTATCCACATCGGCCCCAGTCTCCAAGAATGGGTTGGCCCGCACTACGCCGCCGAACTCCTGGGCAGTGCGGGTTATTATTGGCACGGTATAACCGAAACGATTGAAGATAGCCGTACTGACAAGACCAGGGATTTCCTCGCTCAAGCCAGATTCACCGCGGAAAAGAACATTCCCGCTCTGAATATACGTTCGTACGTTCTGGCATCCGGCGTCAACAAACAGCGCCGCGAGTTCTTTCATCGCCAGCCTGTTCTTGCCACCCACGTTGATGCCCCGGAGCAGTGCAATACTGACGCCATTCATTCGGCTTCCTTTCCTTCTCGCTCGTTATAGCGATCCATCACCCTTTTCGCCCGCCTGCATCTCAGAGGGTCAGTACCAACTCTTTCCGAATGATGTACGAGAGGTGTGACGAACCAAACGAGGACCGTAACCACTCCCTCGACCTGCCACCATCAATCAGAAAGGGCTTATACAGGGGTCTACTGAATGCCCAGCAGCTTTTCCAGGTTCTTCCACAGGATGGCCTCCTTCTCGTCCTGGGTGAGGCTGGGCAGGCCCAGCACCCAGGAAACGGGCCAGTCGATGCGCATGTTGGCCGGCCAGTCGGTGCCCAGCACCACCCGGTCCACGCCCACGGTGTCTATCAGCATCCGCAGGGCCGGTTCGGAATGGGTCAGGCAGTCGTAGTAGAAGCGGCGCAGGTAGGCGCTGGGCGGCTGGCTGATGTTGGCGCGGACGTCGGAACGGACTTGCCAGCCCCGGTCCATGCGGCCGATGCCGAAGCAGGTGTAGCCGCCGCCGTGGGCCAGGCAGATTTTCAGATCGGGGCATTTGTCCATAACCCCGCCGAATACCAATGAGCCGAAGGTCAGGGCACGGTCGGTGAGATTGCCGACGGTGTTGGACAAGTGCCAGCTTTCGGTGCGGGCATCCACCACCGTGGGATCGTTCTGGTGGACGAAAAGCAGGGCGCCCATCTGCTCCGCCGCCTGCCAGAAGGGCAGGAACCGGGGATGGTCGTAGGTGACGTTGTTGACCTTGTCGTCAATCATGGCCCCGACCAGGCCCAATTGATTCACGGCGCGGTCCAGCTCAGCGATGGCGGCGGGAATGTCCTGCATGGGCAGGGTGGCAAAGCCCTTGAACCGGTCGGGGTAATCCAGGGTCAGCTGGTGGACTTCGTCGTTGCATTCCCCGGCAATGGCGAGGGTCACGGCCGGTTCCCGGTCGTACATATAGAAGGCGGAACTGGTGGAGACCACCTGGACATCCACGCCCAGGGAGTCCATGTCGGCGATGCGCTGCTCGGGAGTCCATTCCTCCATGGGGTCAATGTCGGCCTCGTCGCTGTCGGCGGTAAGGCCGTGCCAGGTCTCACCGGCGGCAACGGCCCGCTGGAAGTTTTTTGGTTCGTGGTGGGCGTGGATATCAATGGCGCGCAAGGGTGGGGCCTCCTGGTGGGTGTGGTAAGCAGTTAGTTGCGGCTGAGGGTACAGTGGTGGAACGGCTATAGTCAAATGGCGGGTTTGAATTGACTGCGCATGCCATTAAGCTATAATTTCACCGTCGAATATGCTTCCGACGTGATGGTAGAGTGGTACCAGATATGACCGCACAGAACCCGGCCACAATTGAAGAGCGCCTGAACAGCGCTTTGCAGGAACTGGGCCAGCTTCAAGCGGTTGTTGCAGAGTTGGCGACTAACTCGAAGCAACAGGAAGAGTTACTGGCAGAATTGACAAGGATGTGGGCGGGTTACGCCGGCGACTATTTTCATTCCCAGATGGGAAAGGCGCGGGAAGGTGGCCAGACCGCAAGCGAATTCTCGGAAGAAGGAGCGCAGAAACAGCAGATCTATCGAGAGCTAACTGAGCTTTATAAACACATCGAGGAAGTGCAGGGTTTTTCAGTAGGGGAATATCTGGACGAAATCCGGGTCTGCGTCTTGCTGCAAATGGATTCGTATGACGGATTGCTAATTGAGCGATTGACCACAGCAGAAGCTGAGCTGGAGGATAATTTTCCCAGGTTCAGCCTGATGATTCGCCACATTCCGGTTGGAGAAATTGACCTCGCGACCTATTTGGGTGACCGAGGCAGCCTGGTCTGGCAGAGAGACTAAGCAGCTTGAGCGGCCATGTTGTTCACATACTGCAAGCCCAGCACAATGAGGAGCTTGCCAAGAAACTCGTCGAGGATGGTTATCAATTCAAAGACTGGGCAGTGACCGCCGCGTTCTATGCTGCAGTCCATTACTTTGAGGCCCGGTTGCACCAGGAACCACCATTCACCTACCCAGGTATCAGCAGACGGATATTCCACTCCGAGGCCTCAATACCTACATACGGCGATAGCGCTCGCCACAGGTATTCGCACCACGGCTGGAGTGAACAGTTAATCAGGCGGAATTGCGATCGTTCTACAGTTACCGCATACAGGGAATTGCGTGATGCAAGCCAGATAGCCAGATACCATGAGGGCGCCGTTCTTTCTGCTACTGCGCACGAACACTACTCGAACCAAGCGATTGACCGCCTGCTAACTTCCGTTCTGGAGAGAGTCAAGGTCGGACTACAGGTAGTCTAACCACCGCAAGATGAGCGCCCAAAACATTTCAACAGGTTAGAGCAAGTTAAACTCCCTCCCACCCCAGACAGGCCCCCATCAACGCAAACAACCGCTCCACGTCAACCTTGTCGGCCAGGGCAACGGGGCCACCGTCGGCAGCGACTGTGCTGGCGCCGGCTGCCACGCCCTCGGTTTCCACGGCCAGCGTTACCTGGCGGGTGGTTATGACCTCCGGGCAGAAGGCTGCGGCCATGGCTATCTGGTCGTAGAAGAGCATGCTTTCCCGCCGTTCGTCGGCCCTGAACCAGTTCTGGACAATCTCCAGCGCCAACCGGCCCAAAGTTCCGGTTGCCTTGAGGGCGAAGGCCGCCTCGCGGGTGACGGAAACCTGACGGCAGGCGGCCAGGTCCACCAGGGTCAGGGGAACGCCGGCATTCAGCACCTCATGGGCGGCCAAGGGGTCGCAGTGGAAGTTGAACTCGGCGTGGGGAGTGATATTGCCGGGCGTGTCAACCGCGCCGCCCATAACTGCCAGGGCCGCGGACCGGGAAAGGGAGCCAGGGTGTTGCCGCTCGAGCCGGGCCAGGTTGGTCAGGGGGCCGATGGCTGCCAGGGTTAATTCCCCGGGACGCTGGGCAAGCTGATGGGCGAGAAAGTCCACCGCCCGCTGGGGAGCAGGCCGGGTGACGGGATCGGGCAGGCGGCGGGTGATGCCGCTGAAGCCGTGGAAGTGACGGGCGCTGGCGAACCGGCCGGCCAGGGGACGGCTGCTGCCCCGGTGAACGGGAATGCCGGGGCGGCCAACAAAGTCCAGCAGGGCCAGGACGTTGCGCAGGCCCCGGGCGTGGGGAACGTTGCCGCCCACCACGGTTACGCCAGCGACCTCCACCGAAGGCGCGGCCAGGGCCATAAGGATGGCAATAGCGTCGTCCACGCCGGGGTCGGTGTCAATAATGATTTGGGGCATAATTTACATCGATGGACAGGATATGCAGGATTGCTCCTCAAAGGCCGGGAAGGTCGGCCTTGTCCATTAAGTCCAGGGATTTAACATCCGATCCTGTTCATACTGTCCATCCATGTCTGAATACTCCTAAACTTCGGTCAGGTTCACCGGCGCCTCTTCCAGGTCGAAGTTGTACTCCCACAGGTCGTCCAGGAGGGACTGCTCGGCGTCGGTGATGTCGGGGACGTCCACCGCGTCGGTGTAGTCGCGCAGCTCGTCCAGGTTGGTGAAGTTGGGCAGGACCGAGACGATGGTGGGCTGGTAGAGGGCGAACTTGATGGCGGCCTGGGCCAGGGTGCGGCCCGTCTCATCGCCAGCCAGGAACTGGACCTGCTCCACCTTGCGCAGGGCCTCCCGCAGCCACTCGACGCGGCGGTGGGAGCGGTGGTCGCTTTCGTCGAACTCGGGCACCTCGGTGTAGCGGCCGGTGAGGGCCTCGGAGGCGTGGGGGACGCGGGACAGCAGCCCCACCTGGCAGTCCCTTGCGATGGGAAAGAAGTCCTTGGCCGGTTCCTGCTCCAGGATGCTGTAGATGATCTGCAGGCTGTGGACGTCCCGTTCCTTCATGGACGCCTCGCCCTCTTCGAACCAGCCAATGTCGGGCCCCAGGGCCACGCCGTAGTAGCGGATTTTGCCCTCGGTCTTCAGCTGCTCCAGGATTTCAAAGAGGTCGTCCTTTTCCAGGGCGTCGATGCGGGGATTGTGGATCTGGTAGAGATCGATGTAGTCGGAGTTAAGGCGTCGGAGGCTCTGCTCGCAGGCGAAGCGGACAAAGTCCTGGTCGAACTTCTGGGGCCGCTCCTGGTGGCCGATACGGGGCGTCAGCTTGTCGTAGAAGTCGTAGCCGAACTTGGTAGCGATAACCAGGTCGTGGCGGCGGTAGCCCAGCACCTTGGCCAGGATTTCCTCGCCGTAGCCTTCGCCGTAGGTGTCGGCGGTATCGAAGAAATTAACGCCCAGCTCCACGGCGTTTTCCAGCAACTCGGCGCGCTGCTCCTCGGGGATTTTGCCCCACCAGGTGGTGGCCACGGTCCAGACGCCGAAGCCCACCTCGGAAAGTTCCAGTTCAGTGCGGGGAAGGGTGCGGTATTTCATGCGTTATCTTTCCTCAACAGGTTGGGTTAAACAGGAAGGTTCGCCACTGGGTTTGCAAAATTGGAGGCTAGCCGCAGAGCTCCTTGCCGGTTTGACTCTATGGCGCGGTAGTTTCCGGCCGAGCGGAAGAACTCTCTGTAACCCGTGAATTCATCGCGGTTTCGGGTCTCATTCAAGGCGTTTGTTATTGCTGCAACGGCTACGTGATAGATGTCACCAAACCATTCTTCCAAATGAGATGTCAAAACCGACGCCCTACTCGCAGGAAAAAGGGAGCTACTAGTTAAGCCGTAGTGCTCCTTAAGAATGTCTCCGATAAGCCAAACAATGTGAAACCGGGCATATTCGACCCACTCTAGTTGGGCTTTATCCACATTTGCCTGTTTCTTAACCCTTCGCTGTATAAGAGCTGGAAGCAAGAGTTGAACAGCAGTAGTGTGGTCATTATAAATGTTTGAGTAGTGAAACTCACTTTCTTTAGCGATTGACGGCACGGCTTTCCTTTCTAGGAAATCACCTATCTTGTCTTTCGCCTCGCCTGGAAATCCGGCAAAGGCCACTACTGCTTGGGCAACGTCTTTTATGTTCAATTGTCTGTATCCACCTTCGGGGTCGCGATAGCCTTCTCGCTGGGGCTGTCCTCCTATCATCTTGCTCCATTCACCGCGTTTTATCTGGTAGAACCAAGGCGGAGACAAACGAAGAAATTCCCTCTGCAACTTGATCTGGATATCTTCATTAGACCTGAAATCTTCTGCTCTGAGGGCAGTTTGACGGTTAGTCGCATCGGCTATATCGGCCGCAAGATGCTGAGGGCAGCCTGTCAATTTCACTGTAATTAGTACCTCGGGATCAGTTTGCACGATTGCTCTGGCATCCCACAGGGTCATTGTGGTCTGGCAGCCGTTAATTATTTGGAAGCCTCGGACATCCAGCTCACCATTCTCTAGTTTCCATTCCTCACAAATGGCCGTAATACCATTGTTTAGCAAATGGAATTGCTTCCGCTTAGTATCGTCCAACAAAGAATCTCGTATGCGTTTATTCACTTTGTTTCCCAAAGGACCACGAGGATTCAGTTGGAAGATCTTGTACCTGTGTCGAGCAAAGACGTCGATAATGTGCTTGACTGGCAATGTCATATACAGAGTGGGGTAGACTGCGGTAGTTTGGTGATAGGTACCATCCTCAAGCAAGAGTTTAATATCACACTTGGCACTCAAGTCATCGCTATTTTGTTGGTCTTCGTGATGACTAACCAATTCCTCCAGATCCAAACACTGTAATGATACTTTTACCTCAACAGCATTATCGTTTATTTCAAATGTGAAAACTCTTGAACTGTTCGATTCGGCATTGCGCTTTGCACTTGCACTAAGGTAACCGCTAGTCGCCCAGACCAAGACAATAGAACAGGGTACTTCAGAGCGAGCCATCATTCTTTGCATCAACAGGTCGTGCAGTGCTTTAGTTTCTTCGTTGCGACTAGCTGCAACTTCATTGGCGTTCATTATCCTGTTGGGTGCCTGCAGAAATTTAGCCAACTCCCGCGGCCCCATCGATGTACCTGGTTGTCGGTGTTTGCTTTGGTAAAGATATAGAACAGAGTCTTCATCAGATTCAGGAACGAAATAACCATCTATTTCGAAGTCATCCGAGCCGTCGATCGCCGTGAAGTCAACGATATCGTTGTTGCCAAGGTCTCTACCAACACCAAAGATAGTAGCGAATGCCCATGGCGGAAACCCTTGTCTATGTTGCCTCCGTAAAATTCTTCTGCTGCTTCCTGAATAAACGGAAGAATATGGTCATATTGTTCTTGTCTTTGTTGTCGCTGGCTTGTCATAACTATTCTCCAAGGTGAAGCGTGACCATTTCAGCCTCAAAAGGCGACTTTGCCATCCATTCTAGCAGCAATTTACAGTCGACCGAACTCTATTCTAGCCGAAGTCCTAGCGGCGGCTGGGGTTAGAAATAGTACTAAACCAAGTGAACCCGCCTGCGTTCAATTAACTCTCCAATCGAGGGCTTCTGTCCGGCCTCGGGCAACTTCCTCATATCCGCGGTGAAGGTCTGTCCCCCGGAGGGAAAGGTTTCATGGTGGTAGATGATAACGTTGGCCACCGAAGGCCTCATACCGCCGGTTAGATTGACCCTGGTGGTCATGCGCTGAGGGTTTTCCTTGTTTTTCCAACGTCTCTCTGCCACTAGGAAAGCATATTCGATGCTTGCTTGCTGCACTCGCATTGGCTCCTTTATGTTGTTCCACCCTTTTACCGGACCACCCCCACCCCCGTCAACCACCAACTGTCAGCGAAAGCGCGTTGGGCCCCTACCCCCTAACCCTCCCCGAATAGCTATACCCCAGCCCGATAACCGGGATTACCGCGAACAGCAGGGGCAGCCACCAGTCGCCTTTTGTTGCGCCGCTGTAGATGAGGGCGGCCAGGGTTGCGTCGGCGATGATGTTGATGGCGAGGAGGGCACGGATGACTTGCAGTCCGGCGGGCTTGATGCGGGGGACGAAGGCCATTACCAGCAGACCGATGGCCGCCAGCGGGTGAATGCCCATCAGGATTGCCCGCTCCCATAGTTCCCCGCCATCGGCAAAGCCGCCCACTGCGCCGGTGAAACCGGCGAACAGAAACTGCACGATTGCCAGGATGATTATGAGAACTCGCACGTTAATCACTGTCCTATGGGATTTTGCCTGCCGGGCCTGATGAGAAAAGGGGGCCGACGCTACTCGTCAGCCCCCCTTTCGGGTGTTCCTTCCAGATAGGTTCGGTAGCCCCTACCCCGCGGATTCTGCCCTGGACCGGCTGCGGCCGGTAAAGTAGTCGTAAGCCGCCGTTCCCCCGATCACCGCCCCGGTCAGGCCCAGGGTAAGGGGCGAGAAAATGACAAAGGTTAAGACCAACCCCTCCGGGTGGATGCTGCCCAGGGGCTGGTTGATCACCCGCACGATGATCAGGAAAGCCACCACGATGAGCCAGGCTATGCCTGCATAAAGGGATACCAACCTGGTATTCCTGAAAGACATGGCTTCTACCCCCTTGCCTGTGGAATGTCAGACCCGGGAGAGGGACGCGTACCAAATGCCTAGCCCGCCGCCACCGCCAGCCCCAGGCTGCCCTTGATGGCGTCCACCTGGCCCTGGAACTGGGCGTCGTCCAGCACCGGCTCAAGCCGGCCCAGGTCGATGCGGGGCAATATCTCCACCCAGGAAGTGCAGCCACCGTATTCCTTGACGTAGGGCACGGTTACGGGTTGTTCCATGCGGTACACCCGCAGCAGCAGGATGGACAGGGGCAGCATGGGCTTCCAGCGCAGGCGGGACTGGGCGTACTCGTCGGTCCAGATGTGGAAGGACGACAGGTCGTTCACCCTTTCCTGTTCCTCCACCTCGATAATCTCCTCGGCCCGGGCCCAGTGGCTGAAGGTGATGGTGTCCGATTTGGGGGTGTCGGACAACAGCTGCTGCAGGGCCGGCTGGTGGCCGGGCTTCAGCAGGTCTTCCCGCTGGTGCTCGTAGGTGGGATAGAGCAGGAACTCCGGGTGGATGACCCGGAAGTCCTTGCCGTCTTCGTGGATGCCGCCCTTGCGCAGGAGGAGGATCTGCTCCCCCTGGGCGAGGGACCGGACGGTGATGGCCCATTCCTTGAGGGCGATCTGGCAGCGGTCTGGCAGCATAATTTCTCTCCTCATTTCATCCACGAATACACACTAATATTCACTAATGTTCGTTGTCTTCCCTTAAAAAGGGTCTCGGTTCCCGGACGCAGGCCAGCATTCCAGAGAAGTTATGACAAGAATCTCTCGCGCTTATTGGTGGACAAACTCTTCGTGTCCTTCGTGGACAGTTTTACTCAATCCAAAAGAAGGGATTCCAGGCGATTTCCCACAGGTAGCCGTCGGGGTCGGAAAAGTAGCCGGAATAGCCGCCCCAGAAGGTGTCCTGGGCCGGTTTGACCAGGGTAGCGCCGGCCGACACGGCCACCTCCAGCAGTTCGTCCACTTCTTCCTTGCTGCGGAGGTTGTGGGCCAGAGTAACACCGGAAAAGCCGCTGCCCCCGGTGGGAATCCCCACGTCAGCGGCCAGGGCTTCCCGGGGATACAGGGCCAGCCAGGTGCCTCTGTTTTGGAAGAAGGCGATGGACTCAGTGTTTTCGTCGTACAGGACCAGGCCAAGGCCGTCCCGGTAAAACTCCACCGAACGGGCCAGGTCGGAAACTCCAAGGGTGACAATGCTGATGCGCGGCTCCATAGGTGTCTAACTCTTTCCTATCACCAAAACTATTAATCACTCACTCCCGGCAGAGGCAGGCCTCACGCCAGGGGACTGGGCCGCTCATCCTGGAGGTACTGCTGGAAGGCCCGCTTGCTGGGAGAAAGCTGCCGGTCCTTGGGATAAATCAGGGTCAGGGGACGGCGGCAGTCCCAGTCCACCACGGGCAGGGTTACCAGCATACCGGCGCGGGTCTCGGCAGTTACCCCCATGCGGGAAATGACCGCCACGCCGCCGCCGGCCATAGCCGCCTGCTTAAGAGCCTGGTTACTGCCCAGGCTCAACGCCGCCGTAGGAGTGATCCCCAGCTTCCCAAAGTATTCCTCGGCGGTGTTGCGGGTTGCCGAGCCGGGCTCTCTCAGGATGAGACCGGCATCCACCACCTGCTGGGCGGTTATTTCACCCGCCTGGGAGAGAGGGTGGGTGGGCGCGGCAACGAAGATAATCTCATCTTCCATGTAATCAATAAAGCCCAGTTCATCCTGGCCCACGGTGGGGTGACTGCCCACCATGCCGAGGTCCAGTTCCTGGTTGAGGATGCGTTGAGTAATGGTGCGGGTGTTGGCGATGTAGAGATCGACGTTTATGCCGGGGTAAAGCTGGCGGAACCGGCCCACGGCCAGGGGCAGCAGGTACTCGCCGGGGGTGGTGCTGGCGCCCAGGGAAAGGCGACCAGTCTGGAGATTGTGAATCTCCTCCAGGGTTTCCAGCAATTTGCCGGAAAGGGAGAAAATCTGCTGCGCATAGGCAAAGACCGTCTCCCCCACTTCGGTGATGCGGAGACCCCTGGTACGCCGGTGAAACAGGGCGGCGCCCAGAAATTTTTCGAGTTCCTGAACTTGTATGGATACGGCCGGCTGGGTGATGTTCAGGGACTCGGCTGCCCGGGAAAAACTGCGATGGGACGCTACGGCGTAAAAGATGTACAGCTGATGGAAATTCAGTGTACTCCCTCCGCCTCCGCCCCCTGAGGAGAACTTCAGCTGGGGAAATGAACCGACGATTGGGCCGTTAACCATGCTTCCTCCCGCTCCCAACGTGGTTTGTGGGATTGCCTCGCATAAACTCGGCTATTGATTGGGTTACGCTATCAGGAGCTTCCTCCGCCAGGAAGTGGCCGCAATGGCCGGATGTATGGCAATTGCAGTGGCGCAACTCCGCTTGCCAGGTCCTCAATTCCTTCTGACGAAAGGCAATGTCTTTGTGGCCCCAGAGGATGAGAGAAGGTTTATCAATATACAAGTGCCTGGCGCCCCAGATTGAAGCCAGCCAATCCGTGGCGCCGACAATATGTCCCGGCAATGCGGCGCAGGCGAGCCTGGACCCCGAGTCGGGTTGTGCCTGGCGGTAATGCCGCATAACTTTCGGTGTGAGGGTCTTGCGGTCGCCCACGGAGCGGGGCAAAACCGGGTTGACGAAGAAGTTGCAGCGCCGTTTAAGGAAACGGCCTACAGGGCTGGACATCATCCTGCTGGACATCGAGAAATGGCGGTCGGTGTTCACCGGCCAGCGCCAGGTGTTGGCCAGGATGAGGCGACTCACCCGACCCGGATAGCGGCGGGCGAAATCCAAGCCGATGGGGCCTGCCCAACCAGTCAAATAGCGGGTTATGTTTTCCAGCCCCAGGTGGTCCAACAGCGCCGCAAAGTTAGCAGCGTGGGTTTGTGGGAAATGGTCCTCTGACGAAGGGGCGCGCTCGGAGAGGCCGAAGCCGAAATGGTCCACGGCCACGCATCGGAACTGTTCGCACAGCCCCTGAAAGAGGCCGCGAGACTCAATGAACCATGAAGGGTTGCCGTGGACGAAAACTACAGGTTCTCCTTCGCCCTGATCTCCGTAAGGCATTCGGCCCCGCGCCGAGTCAAAGAAGCTGCTCTTGAAAGGGAACAGGTCGTTGGACACCCAGCCCGGACGGATTCCAAACATACCATTTTCAGTCATGTTTCCACCCCGATCCGTCCGGCTGTGATTTCGTCATTCAGTCACTTTCCAGCCATTCTTTAGTCGGTGTCAGTCCCAGAAGGTTTGCCAGGTTATGGGTGGTAGTGTGGGCAACCTCTTCCAGGGAAATACCCTTGATGTCAGCCAGGAACTGGGCGACTTCACGCACGTGCCGGGGTTCGGTCCAGTTGTGACGATACTTCTTGAAGGGTTGAGGATAGGCGTCTGTTTCCAGCACCATATTCTCCAGCGGAATGGCGCGGGCTACGTCTTGCAAATATGGTAAGCGGGTCAGGGGGCGGGCCATGGAAATGAAGAACCCACAGTCAATGGCTTCCCTGGCGGTGGGTTCATCTCCCTGGAAATAGTGCATGACTCCACCCACAGACCCGGCGCCTTCTTCCCTCAGTGTGCGAAAAACGTCGGCATGGGACTCGCGGGAATGAAAGATGATGGGCAACCCCAAGCTCTTTGCCAGCCTAATATGGGCGCGGAAAACCTGGTCCTGGACCTGATGGTCAGGGGACGTCGGCATATAGTCCAGCCCGACCTCGCTGATGCAGACCACCTTGGAGTTGTCTTTGGCAAGGGATTCCAGTTCGGCGTAGATGTTCTCATCCACCGGCTGGTGGGCTTCCATGGGGTGAATGCCCACGCCCGCATAAAATGGAGCGTGCTCTTCACTCATGCGGATACAGGCGCGGGTGGACTCCACAGTGGTCCCGGCGCAAACGATAAAACCGATTCCCGCCTGAGCAGCCCGATCAAGTATGGCCGGAATTTCCTCGGGACCGTACTGGTCCAGGTGGGTATGAGCATCTCCGAACAAAAGGGGTTCAGGCCGTTCCACTGTCATCGTCCTCGGTGAG
>JAJEDS010000269.1 GCA_022821365.1 Dehalococcoidia bacterium
GATGGAAAGGTGGTGTTCCAGCACGGTGTTGAGTACCTGAATTCTTGCCTGTTCTCGCTGTTTCAATGTCACTTCCTTCATAAGGGTGACATTTTCGCTGACCAGTTAGCTGGTGACTTAATCGTAGAACATCAACATGAACAACCAACCTTTTTATTCAAGGTTATGTGCTATCCTTGAATAAAGGAGCGGCAATGGCAAGGTTTGAGGAACGACTGTGGGAGGGGAATTTTGCGGGGTTGACCCGGCGAGACCGGCGGCCTTGTCGGTACTCAGTATATCTGCCGGACTTGCTGTCGGACCGCTCCTTTATTTTCGACGGGGACGTGGCCGCAGACCTGGCGGATGCCGAGGCTGAACTGGTAAGGCTCAATACCCGGGTGGAAGCGTTGTCCGACACCGAGGCGCTGGCCCGCCTGCTGCTGCGGGCGGAATCCGTGGCATCGTCGCGCATCGAGGGTCTGGTGGTTGGCGGCCGCCGACTGCTTCGGGCCGACGTCGCCCGCCAAATGGGAGCAGAAGTACGGGACGTTACGGCCAGGGAGGTGCTGGCCAACATAGACGCCATGGTCTGGGGTGTGGAGACAGTGGAACCTGGCGCTTCGATAAGCCTGGACATTCTCCTGGAAGTCCACCGTCGGCTCCTCGCGGGAACCTTTCTGGAAGAACAAGGCGGCCGCATTCGTACGTCGCAGAACTGGATCGGGGGCAGCAGTTATAATCCCTGTTCCGCATCATTCGTGCCACCGCCGCCCGAAGTGGTGGAGGGTCTGCTGGAAGACCTGGTAACCTTCTGCAATGATGATGGATTGCCCGCCCTGGCCCAGGCGGCAATTGCCCACGCCCAGTTCGAGACCATTCATCCCTTCGTTGACGGCAATGGCCGTACCGGACGAGTCCTGATTCACCTGATCCTGCGCCGGCGGGGCTATGCGGTCAACTTCCTGGTGCCGGTGTCGCTGGTACTGGCCACCTGGGCGGAAGACTATGTAACCGGTCTGACGGCCACTCGCTTTGAGGGAGAAGGTACGTCGGCTCCGGCGCACAACGGTATCAACCGCTGGGTGGCCCTGTTTGCCACGGCCTGCCGCCGTGCGATGGAGGATGCTGACCGTTTCGAGGACCAGGTCCGCCGGTTGCAAGCGAATTGGCGCCAGCGAGCGAGCAACCCTCGTCGGGATTCGGCGGCGCGCCGGTTGATAGATGCCTTGCCATCCGCTCCAATACTGACCGTGGCGACTGCCGCGCAACTTACCGGTCGTTCCTTTCAAGCGACCAATCAGGCCGTGCAGCAACTCTTGAACGCCGGGGTGTTGACCCAGATCAACGTAGACCGGCGCAATCGCGCTTTCGAAGCTCCAGAGTTGATTGAACTCTTCACTTCATTGGAACGACAGCTTTCCAGTCCGGCCGGCGATACCCTTGCTTCTGAGCCGTTTCGCCCGGTGCCGAGAAGGCAGCCTTGAAACGGAGAACGTTGGCGGCTACGTCGCGTGGATGTTATAAGGAAGCCTCGACTCCGCCACGCCGGTTGGCGCGCCACGGGTTAGGTAACATATTTCGACGACTACGTAGGGGAAGCCCTTGTAGCTGTCTTGACTAGAAAACCACTTGCACTGGAACGCTATCTAACCGGGTACCCCCGCCTTGACCCCCTCCCAACTTCATTGTTAGAATGCCCACAAGGCATTCCCCGCAGGAAACTTGCCTGAGTTTCCTTTCCCGATTACCGAATCCGTAACTCTATTGAGGATTGGTGGCGATATGGTTACTGCTGTCAGCGACAACATGTTCACCGACGATGTTATCAACGATCCCTACACTTATTACGGTACCCTCCGCGAGGAAGACCCCGTCCACTGGAACGAGTTGTACCAGGTGTGGGTAGTCACCCGCCACGACGACCTGGTCTGGCTCACCCGCCACAACGAACTGTTCTCCTCGGCCGTCTTCAAGAACGACCCGCGGCCTCCCTATCCCACCATCTACGACTCCGACCTGGGCCTGTACGAATTCGTCCGCGAATACCAGGCCCGCCAGTTTATCCAGCACGACCGGCCGGCCCACCTGGACATGCGCAAGGTGGTCCACGGCTACTTCACCCCCCGCTCCATGGAGGAATGGCGGCCCATGGTAAAGGAGGTCATCAAAGACCTGCTGGACGAGGCGGAGGAACGGGGCAGCATGGACGTGATGCGCGACTTCGCCACGCCCCTGCCGCTGCTGATTATCGCCGAGATGATGGGCGTTCCCAAGCAGGACCGCCCCTACATCCGCGAAGTGGCCGAAAAACTGCTCTACGTGGGCCGCGGCGAACCCTGGCGCATGCAGAACTTCTCCGAGGGCATCCGGGAAATGATCGATTACGTTTCCCCGCTGGTGGAGAAGCGCATCGTCAACCCCGAGGACGACTTCATTTCCGTCCTGGCCCAGGGTGAACGGGAAGGCGTCTTCAGCCGCGACCAGGTAATTTCCAACTCGTCGCTGCTCCTGTTGGCCGGCCACGAGACCACCATCAACCTGCTGTGCAACGGCATCCTGTCCTTCATCCGCAACCCGGACCAGTACGACCTGCTCCGCAGCGACATCGAGGGCATGCACGTCAAGGCCAACGAGGAGTGCCTGCGCCACGACTCTTCGGTCAAGTCCATCACCCGCATCGCCGCTGAGGACGTGGAACTGCGCGACAAGGTCATCAAGAAGGAAGACCGCATCCGCTGGTTTATCTCCTCGGCCAACCGCGACCCGCGCAAGTTCGAGAACCCTGATGACTTCGACATTACCCGCTGGCCCAACCCCCACGTGGCCTTCGGCGCCGGTATCCACCACTGCCTGGGCGCCACCCTGGTGCGGGTGGAGGGCCAGGAGGCTTTCAGGGCCTTCGCCGAGCGGTTCGAGTCCCTGCACCTGGACACCACCGACGACCAGTTGGAGTACCAGCCCAGCATAACCTTCCGGTCGTTGAAGTCGCTGCCCATCACCTGGAACTAGAAAAACTGGCTCAAGAATCCCCGCCCCCTCGACGGGTTGACAGGGGCAGGTATTCACAATCCGTCGTTCCCGCGCAGGCGGGAACCTCGCCAGGCCGGAGTATCTTTCGACAAGCTAAGGACGAACAAATAGGGGTGCAGTATCCATGGCCCAGGAACGCAAGCTGAAAATCACTGTTGACCACGACGTGTGCGTCGGCAACGCCATGTGCGAGACCTTCGCCACCAACACCTTCGCCCTGAACGACGACCGCCAGTCCGAGGCGGTCAACCCCCAGGGCGACCCGCTGGCCCAGGTCCTGGAGGCCGCCGACAACTGCCCGGTCAGCGCCATCACCGTGGAGGACGCCGAAACTGGGGAAAGACTGTTTCCGTAGGCGAACTCCGTACATACACGACTGGAGTTTGAGAACACGGGGCGGGCATTGCGGCCCGCCCCTTTCCTTTTGATTAAAGCGTCCTATAATCCTGTTTCTGTGCCAGCGCATTGTTCACCACAGAGGCGCAGAGAACGCAGAGGTTCGCAGAGTATCTCCGTGAAACTCTGCGCTCTCTGTGCCTCTGTGGTAAAGAGATTCCCCGAAATGCTATTGCCTGACCCATTCCCCTGCCCCCTTACCCATCTATGGTACTATTGGGCGCATAGGTAATCTAACCGTTGGACGCCGCCCAGGCGCCCGCCCAACCGCAAACTTCAGGAGGAACCGTTATGCCATTCGGAGGCAATGACTGGCTGGCCCTCACCCAGGAGGAAACCCTGGAACCCGGCCTGCCCATCTGCGATCCCCACCACCACTTCTGGGACGGCCGTACCGAGCGCATGCCCTACCAGCGGTACCTGATCCACGAACTGGCCGACGACATTACCAGCGGCCACAACGTGCGCTCCACCGTCTTCATCGAGGCCCGCTCCATGTATCGTCCCGACGGCCCCGTGCAGCTCCGCCCCGTCGGCGAAGTGGAGTTCGTCCAGGGCATAGCGGCGGCCAGCGCCAGCGGCATTTACGGCGAGGGCCGGGCCGCGGCGGCCATCATCGGCGCCGCCAACCTGGACATGGGCGCCGACGTCGAGTCGGTCATCGAGGAGCTCCAGGAGGCCAGCCCCAACCGGTTCCGGGGCATCCGCTCCGCCAACGGTTATGACCCGCATCCCGACATTGAAAACCGCGCCGCCCAGGGCCGTATGGCCAACCCCGACTTCCGCACCGGCGCCCAGGTGCTGGAACGCAAGGGCCTGGTCATGGACATAACCGCCTACTTCCACCAGGCTGACGAACTGGCCGACTTCGCCAATGCCGTGCCCGACCTGCCCCTTATCTTCAACCACATCGGCGGCCTGCTGCGCATCGGCCCCTACGCCAACCGGGACGACGAGGTCCTGGCCCAGTGGCGGCAGAGCATCGACACCGTGGCCGCCTGCCCCAACATCTATATGAAGCTGGGCGGCGTGGGCCAGCCCCGCTACGGCTTTGACTGGCACGAGTGGAACCGCCCCATCGGCTCCGTGGCCCTGGCCGAGGCCCTGGGCCCGCTGATGAACTACTGCATCGAAAAGTTCGGCCCGGAACGCTGCATGTTCGAGAGCAACTTCCCGGTGGACAAGGTATCCTACTCCTACAACGTGTTGTTCAACGCCTTCAAGCGCCTGTCCTCCGGCTACTCGTCCAGTGAGCGCGCCGCCCTCTTCCACGACACGGCAGTAAAGGTATACGGGATAGACTACCGGTAGGTTTCCCGATTGAAACATGATGGGCGCCCCGGCCATGGGTCGTGCGGCGCCCAACGTGGAATGTTGCGGAAAGCCCTTTCCGTCCGGTCATTTGCTGGCAGGAAAGTACATCGGATAACTACTGTCAGTTGGCCGTATCGCAGTCCGGGCCGGTTGTGCTTTAATGCCGGCGTTATGGCCGAGCAGCAACAACAGCAATATCCGGAACCGGAGCGGGAATCGGTCTGGAGCGTGGCGCGCCGGTGGGTGCCCTGGTGTCTGGCCCTTATTTTCCTGCTGACCATCGCCTGGACGGCATTTGTGGGCTGGACACTGGCGGTACATGGCAACTATGCCGGCAGTTCGCTCCTGGTGGTTGACACGGCAGGCAAGAGCGGCCCGGCGGCGCCCCTGATACTGTTGCTGGCCGTCTCCGTAGTTTCTTTGGTCGACTCATTGGAGGGAATCATCGTGGTTACCAAGAGATATCTTGACAGCAAACTGGTCGAACCCATTAGGAGGCAACTCCGGGAAGAAGGACGAGAGGAAGGAAGAGAGGAAGGCTTGGAAGAAGGCCGGGAGAGGGAACGGCAGCGTTGGACAGCCTGGAATCGCCGTCGGCTGGAAGCGGAAGCCGGGGGCGAACCCTTTACCGAACCCCCGCCCGAACCTATTCATACTAATGGCAAGGATAATATCAGCTCATAGGACTCTCGTGTCAAATCATCGTTATGGCGACAAGAACCAGGGGCCGGAACATAGGGGTTAGATATGGTCACCAGAAGATTCCTCGAGAGAAAATTCCTGAATCCCTGGCTGGAAAAGCGCGAGGCAGAGTTTCGGGCCCAGGATGAACGCGCAGCCCGTGTCAGGCGAAAATTAAGGGCCGAGGCTCTCGCTCAGGCCAGGGCTGAAGGGGCCACGGAAGGGATGGCCGCGGAACGCGTGCGCTGGCAGGCCTGGGACCGCCGCCGGATGGAGGCTGAAGCCCGGGGTGAGATTTTTGATGAACCCCCGCCGGAAGCTATGTTTACCGACACCGGGGAATAGCGCCTTCACCTATATAGCAGATTGGCTGCACGGAGAATCCCATGAACGAAACTCAGACCCTGGCCCAGTTCATCGCCGACACTGAATACGAGACCCTGCCGCCGCAGGTGGTGGAGGCGGCCAAGATTGCCATCCTGGACGGCGTGGCCAACATGGTGGCTGGCTCGGTACAGGAACTGTCCGACATCATTGGCCGCTACGTTCGGGACAGCGGCGGCGCTCCCCAGTCCTCGGTGGTAGGCTGGGGCTACCAGACCAACCCCCCCTCCGCCGCCTTCGCCAACGGCGTCTTCGGCCACTGCCTGGACTACGAAATCCAGGGATTCCCGCCCACCCACGGCACCTCATCCTGTCTGCCGGCGGCCCTGGCCCTGGCGGAACACCATCACGCATCCGGCCAGCAGGTCATCACCGCCTACGTGCTGGGCTGGGAAATCCAGGGACGCCTGCGGGCGGCCTCTGCCCCGGCCACCGCTCCCGGCTACCATCCGCCCGGCCTGGTGGGTCCCCTGGGCGGCGCCGCGGCTGCGGCCAAGGCCCTGGGCCTGGACGCCGACCACACCCTGATGGCCCTGGGCATCGCCGCCTCCCGCACCGGCGGCCTCACCGCCAACACCGGCACCATGGTCAAGTCAACCCACCCCGGCAACGCCGCCCGCATGGGCGCCGAGGCCGCCATCCTGGCCAACATGGGCTACACCGCCAGCGACGAGGTCCTGGAATCCCCCGTGGGTTACGCCGCAGCCCTGTTTGGCGGCAACTTCAACTGGGACATCGCTACCGGCGGCCTGGGCGCGTCCTGGCGTCTCACCGATCCCGGCTACGATATCAAGCGCTTCCCCGCCCAGGTCTACATGCAGAACGTAATCGAGGCAGCCCTGAACCTGCGCGAGGAGAACGGCCTGGAACCCGAAGCCATTGAGCAGGTAACCATCCGGCGGCGCGGCCGGGGCCACTCCGGTCCGGTGCCCCGCAGCGGCCTGGACGGCAAGTTCAGCGTGGAATACTGCGCCGCCGCCCTGCTGGACGGCCAGGTGGGCATCAGTACCTTCACCGACCAACGCCGCTTCGCCCCGGACATGGAAGACATGCTGGGCCGCATTCGCGTGGAACCCGAGGGTCCCGAGTCCGGCGCCACCCTGGCCACCGCCCTGCTGAAGAACGGCAGCACGGTCAGCGCCGAATGCGCCGCCTTCCGCGGTTCCGCCGCCAACCCCATGTCCCGCGACGAAAGGCTGGTCAAGCTCCACGACTGCTTCAGCCAGGCTATGTCCGATGCGGACACCCAGCGAGCGATAGAAATGCTGGAAAACCTGGAAAATGTTGCCGACGTGGCCGAGTTAATGGGCATTTTGGGCCAGGTGGCAACCCAAAGGAGCTAGGATTTCTAAATGTTGCTTTCCCGTCCATGAAGTGGGCTGGGATGTGGGTGCCGTCTCTCCAAGAGTCGCCTTTACATATCGGCGACAACGCACCAAAAATTGTTTGTGCGGCTTCTAAACCAAGGCCAGGGTAGGAAATGCACTCTTGGCTCGAACCTGGCAACTTTTGGCGGCCCAGTATACCAGCGCAGGGGCGATTCGCGAATCGCCCCTGCGCCGGTATGGCCGGTCCTTCCCCACATTAACAACCGTATAGATAGCGTTTCGGTTTAGGTGGTCCGAACCCGAGAATGGTAGGGGCAGACCTGTGTGTCTGCCCTGGTCCCATGGCAAAACCACCTGAATTGGAACGCCACCAACCGGATATTGGACCTTGACTTTGGTTTAGTACATCCAACTTCCACTCCACCGATTGCCCTGGAAGGCAGATAGCATCGACTCGCCCGCACCCACCGCCCGCCTTCCCCCGCTGTGTATAATGGAGACCGCCGCAACAGAAACGGGGAGGTCAAACCAATGCCTATCATCCAGCGCCCCTACGTGCCACCGGAAGACCAGCCGCCCCAGGAGGATGCCTACGTCAACCCCGGCGATACCGGGAGTGTCGACGTTTCCGGTGAGCCCATTACCTTTTACTGCGACTCCTTCCACATCTACAGCAGCCTTTACTCTGCCGTCATGTTCTTCGGCGAGCAGATGGAGGAGCGGGAACCCATCCTGCGCGCCCGCATCAAGGTCAGCCCCCAGATGCTCAAGGCCTTTGCCCTGCTGGCCAGCAAGCACGTCAAGGACTACGAGGAAGCCGTCGGCCCCATCAACCTGCCCGAACAGGTCTACAACGCCTGGGACATTGAGGTGGAAGAGAAATAACGGACGGGGGCATGCTTATATGAGCACTGAAAATATGCCCGGAATACCGGCAACAGACAAGTTGCCGGGTGAGAAGCTGGTATTGCCCGGAACCACCATCGGAGGGGAAGTGGGTACCTTTTACGTGGACTTTACGTTGTGGAGCAACGACGGCGCCCGTTCCCATACTCTAAGCGGGCTGGTGGACACCGGCGCCTTTTACCCGCAGGTACCAGCGTTAATCCTGGAAGACCTGGGTATTGAGCCGGAATTTTCTGAAGTATTCAGATTGGCCGACGGAACCAGGCTTGAACTACCCGTTGGGCAAGTGAGGATTGATCTGGAGGGTCAGAGTCGTACTGTGTATACGATCTTTGGGCCTGTTGGAAGCAGTATTTTGCTGGGCGCGCTGGCGTTGGAAATCTTTGCCCTGGCCGTTAACGCGAAGGATAAGAGACTTATCAAGGCTGATCTGACTCTGTAGGTCAGGGTTAATGGCTAAGCCTGGGATGCCAGGACAGAGCAGAAGTAGCCGGGTAGAGTATGAATACACAGAACCGTCCCGAGGCGCCGGCAACAAACAAGTTGCCGGGTGAGAAGCTGGTATTGCCCGGAACCACCATCGGAGGGGAAGTGGGGACTTTCTTCGTGGATTTTGTGTTGTGGGACTGGCAAATGGAACAGTCCCGGATACTCAATGGTCTGGTGGATACCGGGGCTACGTTTCCCCAGGCGCCCGCCTCAATTCTGGAAGAGTTGGGCGTTGAACGCGTTGATACAGTCAGGTTTCGGCTGGCAGACGGGACAACCGTAGTGCGTTCTCTTGGTCGCGTCGTAATTGAAGTCCAGGGTTTGGTAAGGCCCGTGAGTGTCATCTTTGGTCCGGAAAACAGCAGTGTTTTGCTCGGCGCTCTGGCCTTGGAAGAATGCGGTCTCGCCGCCGATGCCAGGAACAGGCGGCTAGTACCCGCAGATATCCTCCAGTAACCGGCAGTGGAGAATCTGCAAAGCCATCGTCGAAGAATCAGAACAGGGAGGTGCCCATGACCAATCCCCAGCCTCAACCCGAAGACGACCGCCGCCTGGCGGAACACGACTCTATCCCCGTGCAGATTGAGTCCGAAATAGACCAGGGCACCCCCGCCGACTGGGACTGGCGAATTATCGGGGCCAGCCAGCCCAACGCCGCCGTTTTCCACATCAACCACAGCGACGTTACCCAGGTGAAGGTGGACGCCCTGCGCCCCGAAGACTCCCCGCCCGACTCTCCCTTCGTCATCACCAGGGAAATTCCCATCCTCATCATCGACACCCTGGACCAGTATTGGGCAGGGGAGTCGCGCACCCGCCTGCCCCTGCAGGGCCTGAGAGTGCCGGTGGCGGGGGATACGGAGCGGGAGGCCAAGCAAAAGCTGGCCGCCGACCTGGCTGCCCAGTTGCGTCTGCTATTGCTGCTGTCCTCGTCCCGCCAGGGTAACATTGCCCCGGAGTTGCGGGCCAACCTGGTTTACCTGGGTACCGTGCTGGAGAGCCGGAGCCAGCAGAATTCCTGATTATTGCCTTTCTTCGGCGGGCCGGCCGCGCAGGGCGCCCACTATGTCTCCAATCCAGCTCCGGGCCGGTGCCCTCTCCTCTTCCGGCGGCAGGTCTCCCACCACCACCACGGTACCGGAAAGCCAGTCGTACACCGACCGCCTCTCCTGCCGGTCCAGGATGATCAGGATGAGGGATATACCGTCCAGGACAATGTACATGGAGCCGGTGAGCATCTGCGCCGAGCCACGCACCGCCTTCTGCCAGTTGCTCATCCGCCGCCCCGTCCTGCGGTCTATTATATGGGCTCCCACGACCAGATGCCCCGTGGAACGTCCCCAGGTGAAATAGGCAATCAGGTAGAATCCCCGCGCCAGCATCATCTGCACGTTTATGGGCAGTTCCCGCCCCGTTATGGGGTCCACGGTCTGGGCGAAAGTCAGGTAGTACAGGAAGATGTTGATGTCCGGGCGGGTGAGGACGTAGGATACCGCCAGCAGGACAGCGTAGATCGCCACCGACGGCATAAAGCCGTACAACCACGTATAGTGACGCTCAACTATTGTAGGGGGCCGCAGCCCCGGGGAGTTGCTGCCCACCCTTACCCTTGGAGGGCCTGACGCACCGCTGCTGCTACCTCTTCCAAGGGCGCCATGGTTGCCTCGTCGTCAGTCCGGCCCTTCAGCTCCACGGCGTTGTTGCGCAGGTTGCGGGGACTTACCACCAGCCGCACCGGCAGGCCCATAAGGTCCGCGTCGTTCAGCTTCACTCCCGCCGCCTGGTCCGGGCGGTCGTCGAAGATGGTCTCTATGCCGTTGTCCCACAACTCCCGGTATAGCTGGTCGGCCGCCGCGGCCACCGCCTCGTCGGTCATGTTCAGGCCAACCAGGTGCACCTGGTAGGGAGCTATGGGCGCAGGAAATACTATGCCCCGGTCGTCGTGGTTCTGCTCGATGGCCGCCGCCAGCAGCCGCCCCACGCCAATGCCGTAGCAGCCCATGGTGATGGGGTGCTGTTGCCCCTCTTGGTCCAGGTACATCGCGCCCAGCGCCTCGCTGTAAGATGTTCCCAGCTTGAAGATGTGGCCCACCTCCACGCCCCGGGTGGCCTCCAGCGGCGTCCGGCACTGGGGACACAAATGGCCCGGCTGGGTCAGGGCGATGTCGGTCATGACATCCACGTCGAAGTCCCTGGGATAGTTCGCATTCAGGTAGTGGGTATCGGGCTTGTTGGCCCCCACCACGAAGTTGCTGCCCTGGGTTATGGAGTTATCCGCCACCCGCCGCATTCCGGTGATGCCGATGGGCGAAGCGGACCCGGCCACCAGTCCCGCCTCGCGCACCTCCTCGTCGGTGGCGAACCGCAGGTCGTTGCAGTGCAGGTTGTTCTTCAGCTTGACCTCGTTCACTTCCAGGTCGCCCCGCACGGTTACAAACACCACCTCGCCGTCAGCGGCGTAAAAGACCGCCTTCAGGGTCTGGCTGGTGGACACGTTCAGGAAGTCCGCCACACCGGCGATGGTTTTCTGGCCCGGGGTGTCCACTTCCTCCAGGGGCAGTTCCGGCGCCTCCTCCTGCTCCGGATACAGTCCCTCCGCCTTTTCGGCGTTGGCGGTATAGCCGCAGCCGGGGCAGGTGATGACCGTGTCCTCACCGGTGGGGGTGGCCAGCAGGAACTCGTGGGAGTCCTTGCCTCCGATGGCGCCGCTGTCCGCCTCGGCCATCAGCACAGGCAGACTGCACCGGCGGTAGATATTGCGGTAGGCCTGGGCCATGGCCTGGTAGCTGTCGTCCAGGCTGTCATCGTCGGCGTTGAAGCTGTAGGCGTCCTTCATGTCGAACTCGCGCACCCGCACCAGCCCGGCCCGGGGACGGGGTTCGTCCCGGAACTTGGTCTGAATCTGGTAGAGAATCACCGGCAGGTCGCGGTAGCTCTGCACGTTGGCCCGGACGATGCTGGTAACCACCTCCTCGTGGGTGGGGGCCAGCACCATCGGGCGGCCCCTCCGGTCCTCCATGGAAAAAAGCACCTCGCCCATGGCGTCGGCCCGCCCCGTCTGCTCCCACAGTTCCCGGGGTTGCAGCGCGGGCATCATCAATTCCTGGCCGCCAGCATTGTCCATCTCCTCTCGGATGATGTTCTCAATCTTGCGCAGGGAGCGCCAGGCCAGGGGCAGGTAGGCATAAACCCCCGCCGCCACCTGGTAAATAAGGCCGGCTCGCAGCATCAGCCTGTGGCTGGCCGTTTCCGCCTCGGGCGGGTCCTCCCGCAAGGTCTTGGTTACAAGCTGGGTGAATCGCATATTCAGATGTCCCTATTATTGATTGCCTGCGGCTTGCCAGGGGTTGATGACGGTGACGCCAAAACGGCGGAAGTCTCTTACGTTTCTCGTGGCAACCGGCGCCCCGTTGACTCGGGCGATGGCGGCGAACATGCAGTCGTGGGCATCTACCGGCATTGGCCCGGTTCAGATTTGCGCCAAAATGGCGGCGTACTCACGGGCGGCGGCCTCGTCCAGATTAAGGATGCGGCCCGTGAAATACAAGCTCAACAGGGACTCGTTATCCCGCGACACTCTTTGGCGGGTCGGTTGGTCCGGAATCAAGGCCACGCCGCGACATAGTTCCGCTACAGTAATGACGGTTACATAGATATCTTCGCGGTCTTGACTTTCGACCCAGGATAATGCTCTTGGATCAGGGCGGAGCCTCGCAAGCTCAGAAACAACATTGGTGTCCAGTACTATCATGCCCGTTCAGCATCTTCCCACTGTATCTCCGCCCTTGGCAGCGATTCCAAATCCGCAATGCCCGACTCCTTGAACCGCTCGTGTATTTCCGTCCCTATGCCTCTCTTGGGCTTTCCCTCGTCTTCCCGCTTCCAGGCCGCTAGCTGACGGTCCGATGCTTCTTTGGCGTCCTTCGTTTCCTGCTGGTGAATTCCCAACCGCAGAATCCGCAGCGCTTCCTCCTCTGCGGATACGCCATGCTTGTCGGCCTGGTGCTGCAGCCGCTGTTTCAGTTGGTCGTCAATGTTGCTAATTGTAATGCTGGGCATCTTTGGCCCTCCCGGTTGCTAGTTCAAGACTTCCCACGGGTTGATTATTTCAACACCGCAGTCGGTGAAGTCTCTCACATTTCTGGTGGCGACCATTGCGGCCTTGGCCCGGGCCAAGGCCGCAATTTGACAGTCCAGTTCATGCCCGTCCATGGGGCGTCCAATAGCCCTGCGGTGCGCCATAATCTCGGCGTATTCGCGGGCAGCGGCCCGGTCGAACGCCAATACCCGGTCATCAAAGAAATGAGCTAAGAAATTCTCGATGCTCTCCGACAGTCTTTCTCTCCGGCGTCCCGCAGGCAGCAGATGGGCGCCGCTGAGCAATTCCGCTTCGACTACCGACGTAGTGTAGAGTTCCACCAGCGTCTGACCGTCCCACCAGGCCTTTACGGTCGCATCCGGGTCCTCCCTTAGCAGTTCTGAAATTACGTGGGTATCCAGAATTAACATGGGTTGGATGAAGTAGCGTCAGCGTGGCAGGAACAGGTACACTCATCGCTCCGCTCAAAAGCGCTGGTGAATATCGCATACTCTTCATCAGTAAGGGCCACGGGCTTGAAGAAATCATGTATTGCAGTGCCCAATCCCTCTGGGGGATTCTCACGGTAGGGCAACGCCGCCGCCAGAATCCGCCGCACTTCTTCCTCCATGGAGCAGCCGTGCTTGGCGGCCTGTTCCTTAAGGCGTTGCTTCAGGTCATCGTCCAGGTTTCGCACCGTTAAACTGGCCACGGTATCACCTCCGGCTAATCCCCTGTCTCCACCGGCGTACTCTCCACCTCTTCCATCAGCGCCGTCAGCATTTCCTCCTCGGAAACCACCCGCACCTTCTGCCCCTTGCGGAAAATAACCGCCCGCCCCGCTCCCGCGGCGATGCCCACGTCGGCGTCCTTGGCTTCGCCCGGGCCGTTCACCTCGCAGCCCATTACCGCCACCTTGACGTTCCGGTCCGACTTCTTCAGCAGTGCGTCCACGTCGTTGGCCAGCTTGCGTACGTCCACGTCCGCCCGACCGCAGCTGGGACAGGCCACCAGGGTCGCCCCCTTGCTGCGCAGGTTCAGCGACTTCAGAATTTCGTAGCCGACCACCACCTCTTCAACGGAGTCGTCGCTCAGGGACACGCGGATCGTGTCGCCAATGCCTTCGTACAGCAGGTACCCCAGGCCCACCGCAGTGCGGATGGAACCCGACTGGGCCGTCCCCGCTTCCGTAATTCCCAGGTGGAAGGGATAGGGGACCATCTCGGCCAGCTGGCGGTAAGCCTCCACCGTAGTTGGCACGTCAAAGGCCTTCAACGAAATCTTGATCTGGTCGAAGTCCTGCTGCTCCAGCAGGCTGATTTCCCACAGGGCGGTGGCCACCATGTGGTCCACGATGCTGTACTCACCCTCCCGCGCTTCCCCTGCCTTGGGCAGCTTGTTCACCAGGTCCATGTGGCGGGAGAAGCCCCGGGTGCGCCCGATGCCGCCCACCGGGGGCAGGCTGCCGAAGTTGACACCGATGCGTATGGGAATGTCCCGCTCCTTGGCGACCTTGACCACTTCCTTCACCTGGTCCTCGTTGCGCAGGTTGCCGGGGTTCAGGCGCAGGCAGTCCACGCCCCCCCTGGCGCACTCAATGGCCAGCTGGTAGTGGAAATGAATGTCGGCGATGAGCGGGATGTTGATCTGCTTCTTGATTTCGGCCATGGCCTGGGCCGCTTCCATGTCGGGCACCGCCGACCGGATGATGTCGCAGCCCGCCTCTTCCAGTTCGTGAATCTGGCGCACGGTGGCCTTGACGTCCCGGGTATCGGTCTTGGTCATGGACTGGACGGTAATGTCGGCATCGCCGCCAACCTTCACGCCGCCCACGTACACCGGCTTGGTTACGCGTCGCTTTTTCATGGATAACACTCCCGCTGATGTCCGGCTGATTGGTGCTACGGCTGACTGGTGAGTGGAAACCGGGCCGTGGTACTTCCAATCAATGTTACACGAAACCCAAAACCCGCGCCAGAACAGGGCTTAGGCTGCCCAGGGCAATCGCATAGGGAGACTTTTCTTAACCACAGACGCGCGGAGTACCCGGACGAGCGCAGAGATTCTCCGTGCAACACCGTGTTCTCTGTGCCTCTATGGTGAAAAATGCGCTGTAATAAAGGTGTTCGAACCGAACGAACA
>JAJEDS010000064.1 GCA_022821365.1 Dehalococcoidia bacterium
AACGAGGGACCGAAGGTGAGAGCGTGCCTCGAACATGTACAGTCATACGGGGTGTAGGTGTTCAGGGGTGTAGAGAATGAGGGGCAACTCTTCACCTTGACTTTGGACCGCTATTGCGCGGTCATTCCTCCGTCTATCACCAGTTCACTTCCCGTAACGAAGGATGACTCGTCGGAGGCGAGGTAGAGGATTCCCGCTGCTATGTCCTCAGGCGTCCCCATCCGGCCCAGGGGTGTGCGCCCGACGCGAAGGTCGTGAACTTCCTGAACGGCATGGGCTGCCTGGGTCATAGGGCTGTCCACGAAGCCGGGATGCACAGAGTTGACCCGTATGCCCTCCGAGGCATACTGGATTGCCGCCGACTTGGTGAAGATGCGGACTGCTCCCTTGGAAGCATGGTATGGGCTGGAGGTCTCGCTGCCCACAATTCCGTAAATGGAGGAAATGTTTATGATAGACCCTCCACCAGCCTTGCGCAGTTCCGGAATTGCCAGCTTGGTTCCCAGGAAGACGCCTTTGCCATTGACGGCCATTACTCTATCCCAGGTTTCCGCGGGAGTCTCCTCCACCGCGGTGCGGCCGCTGATACCGGCGTTGTTGACCACCACGTCTAGCTTTCCGTAGAGGTCGACGGTGGCGTCGATCACCTGTTGCCAGTTCTCTTCATTGGTCACATCCAGACGCATGAAAGTGGCCCGTCCGCCGGCCTCGAAGATATGTGCTTCGGTGGCGCGCCCCTCATCTTCCAACACGTCGGCCAGGACAACCGCAGCTCCCTCACTGGCCAGGAGCTTCGCGGTCGCGGCGCCGATGCCCCGTGCGCCGCCGCTGATAAGCGCTACTTTGCCTTCTACCCGCATGAGATTACCGTCCATTCTATAGATTTCATTTAGGGTAGCTGAAACCGGTTCTCTGCCGAACACGCTGAATGGTGGTGCTGGCGGCGTCCGAATTGTTTATGTCAACCCTTTTGACGGAAGACCCTCTCAGGCATTACATAACGTCTATTGTGCGAACCAACCTGTCTGGGAGCTTGGATGTTCCCTGTGGTGGCTTCCTCGGGCCTGTCGCCACTGAGCTTGCTCTTCGCAGTGCGGACTGGTCGGCCTCAGTCTCCCGCCGCCGATTGCAGTACGATCATGGGCCCATCCATCTCCATCAACTGCGTCTCAACTTCTTCAAGTAACAGGTCCAGGTTCCACCTCTTGGCCGCTGAGATTGGAACGCTGGGATAGGACTGCAACCCCGCTGGCGGAAGGGCCACCCTTTCTTGATCCTGGTCTACCAGCAGGTCCATCTTGTTGATCACCAGCAGGCGGGGCTTATGGCTCAGTCCCAGGTCTCCCAAGGTCTCCTCTACAACCTCTGCCTGTTCCGGAGCCTTGGGGTGGGTGATGTCCAAGACGTGGAGGAGAATGTCCGATTCGGCCAGTTCTTCCAAAGTGGCGCGAAAGGCCGCTACCACCATGGGAGAAAGCTTCTGGATAAACCCTACCGTGTCTGTCAGCAGCAGTTCATCCCCCGAAGGGAGCCTGATGCGGCGCGTCACCGGGTCCAGCGTGGAGAAAAGCTGGTTTTCCGCTTCTACTCCGGCATTGCAGAGCGCGTTGAACAGGGTGGACTTGCCGGCATTGGTGTAGCCAACCAGGGACGCCATGGGTACGCTGGCCTTCTTGCGCCGACCAATGTAGATAGACCTGCGCTCCCTGACCTTGTCCAGCTCCGCCTGGATTCGTTGGATATGACGCCGGATAAGCCGCCGGTCCGTCTCCAGCTGGGTTTCACCCGGCCCCCGGGTGCCTATGCCACCTCCTAGCCTTTCCAAGTGAGACCACTGGCCTACCAGGCGGGGGAGCAGGTACTGGTGCTGAGCAAGCTCCACCTGCAGCTTGCCCTCGTGGGTGCGGGCATGGCGGCCGAACACATCCAGGATCAAGGCCGTGCGGTCGATGACCTTGACCTGCAGCGCGGCTTCCAAATTACGCTGCTGCGTGGGAGTCAGCTCATCGTCAAATATGACGGTTTCCGCCTTTTCCTGGGCCACCAGGTCCTGTACTTCCAGGAGCTTGCCCTTCCCTACGTAGGTAGGAGTGAGACGGTCGGCTCGCTGGGTTACCTTGGCAACAACCTGGGCCCCTGCGGCATCAGTGAGATAAGCCAATTCATCCAGGGTGTCGGCCAACTCCCAGAGATGGTCCCGGCTCTTCAGTTCAACCGCTACCAGGACGGCTTTTTCTTTTTCAGGTTCGGTGGCGACTGTTTTTCTGGGAATAAGTCTATCCCTCCCTCGGCGCCGGTATGGTCCAGGATTCAAGGCGCTGGCAGCCCGTTTCCACCCGCTCGTCAGGGGTGGTGAGGGACAGCCTTATGTAACCCTCGCCGTACTGGCCGTAGCTGGAACCCGGGGTTACCACAATGTCGATTTCTTCCAGCAATCGGGCGGCGAAATCTGCGGAAGTAAAGCCTTCCGGGACCCGCGCCCAGATATAAAGGCTGGCCTGGGGGACTGCCACGGACAGCCCCATCTTACGCACGGCCTCCACTACCCGGTCGCGGCGGCGCTGGTAGATGATCCGGTTGTCCTCAATACAGTCCTGCTGGCCCGTAAGGGCTTCCATGGACATTTCCTGAATGGCCTGTGGAATGCCCGAGTCTAGGTTGGCCTTGATCTGGAACAGGGCCCTGATCATGTCGGCATTGCCCACCGCCATGCCCATGCGCCAGCCCGTCATGTTATAGCTCTTGGACAGGGAATGAAACTCTAGGCCAACATCCTTGCCGCCTTCTACCTGCAACATACTGGTTGCCTTGTAGCCGTCATAGCCTACTTCGCTGTAGGCGGCATCGTGGAGCAAGGCAATGTCGTGCTCCCGGCAGTAGGCCACATAGGAGGCCAGGTCTTCGGCGCTGGCCACCGCGCTGGTAGGGTTGTTAGGGTAATTGAGCCACATCACCTTGGCAGCCCGGGCCACGTCGCCCGGTATGGCCGACAAATCGGGAAGCCACCCGTTTTCTTCAAGCAGAGGCATTGTGTAACTTTCGGCGCCCGCGAACATGGTCCCCACACCGTACACCGGGTAGGCGGGGTCCGGGACCAGGGCGACGTCCCCAGGGTCCAGGAAACAAAAAGCAACGTGCCCAATTCCCTCTTTGGCGCCTATGAGCGGAAGGACTTCCTTTTCAGAGTCGAGGCTCACGCCGAACCGGTTTTGGTACCACTGGGCGATAGCCTGCCGCATCTCAGGCAGGCCGTCGGTTTCGGGGTAGCGATGGTTGGGCGGGTCCTGGGAAGCGGTCAGCAGCCGGTCAATTATGGGCTGCGGAGTCGGTATGTCCGGGTCACCAATGCCGAAGGTTACCACGTCGGCCCCGGCCGCCCGCTTTTCCGCAATGATGCGAGAGATTTCCACGAACGGATAGGGTGCCAACTTGCCAAGTCTGCTGGAAAATTCCACGTTGCCACTCCTGGAGGTGTTTAGAAACGAGCATTAGTTGAAGATTTCGCCAAGGTTCAGTTCAAAACCTGGAAGTAAAGAGGTGACGAGCGTGTCTGTGGACCCAAAGACAGCCGAGGTTCTGGGTTCTGCGCCCCGTAGGTCTATAATTTCCGCTGTTTCCGCCTCCGGGCTGATTAGCCAGCATTCATAGACCCCAATGCTATGGTAATCGGTCAACCTGCCTTCCAGCTCCCTGCGGGTGTTGCTAGGAGAGAGAATCTCAATGCCGATGTCGGGGACAACCTCCAGCGGATCTCTTCCCTTAAGATCTGCCCTGCCCCGGATTCCTGTCCTCTCTGAATTCAGGAACATTATGTCCGGTTGCCGGACCCGCAGCGGACTTCGCTGGATTACTAAGTCCAACGGAGCGTGAAGGAAGACACCCAGACGGCTACTCCTGGCAAATTCACGGCAACGTATAAAGGACTCTTGCCGTATCCACTGATGTTCAGCATCCGGGCTGAGCGGCACTATTATCACCCCGTCAACAATTTCGTACTTCTGACTTGTTTCCGGAAGATTTCGCCACTCTTCAAATGTCAGCACCTTGGTTGCCGGAGTAGTCATCAGGTTCACCACTCCCCAGTGAATACTTCCGTCGCCGGACCTTCCAAGAACACCTCACCCTCACCATCCCATTCGATGGTGAGAGTCCCACCCGGGAGAGTTATGTCAACTCGATCTTCGGTCAGTCCTTGCAGGCGAGAGGCGACGGCTATGGCGCAGGCGCCGGTCCCGCACGCCATGGTTTCGCCTGAACCGCGCTCCCATACCCGCGCGTTCAGGTGCCTGGAATCCACCTGGTTTACGATCTCAAAGTTGACACGGCGAGGGAACATGGGGTGGCCCTCAACCAATGGCCCAATGTTGTGCAGGGGGAATTCCCCGACAGGCTGGTCAATGTATGTTACGGCATGGGGATTCCCCATGGAAACGAAGGCAAGGTAAAGTCGGAAATCCCCGGGGTGGATGGGGTACTTGAGCACCGGACCGCCGCCGCCGCTCATAGCCGGATCAAGGCTGACTGGAATGTCGTTAGGCGCCAGATGCGGCAGTCCCATGGAAACCCGTGCGCCTTCTACTCCCCCATTACCGTAAATTGGATAGACCGTCCTGATTCCGGCGAGAGTCTCCACCGTCAAGCCGCTTTCCGGCTGGGGCACTATTTCCCGTTCAATGGCGTATTTGGCAAAGCAGCGGATGCCGTTACCGCACATTTCCCCTTCCGAACCATCGGCATTGAACATGCGCATCCGGAGGTCCGCCTGGTCTGAATCCAGTATCAGGATAATGCCGTCGCCGCCGATGCCAAAGTGGCGGTCGCTTAAAGTCCGGGACAGCGCAGGCCAGTCCTCACCCATCCCGCGGGCGTCAATGTAGATGTAGTCGTTGCCAGCCCCGTGCATCTTGGTGAATTTCATCAGGCCCTCTGGGGTCAGGTTGCCGGTATTTTACCACAGCGGACTTCAGAGAAAGGGTTTGTAATAGTTCAGGCGACCTGTGCTGCCAGTCTTACGGCGGTATGCGTAAGTTCGGAGTCAAGGCCGTCTAGCCAGGTAATCCTGGAGTCGCTGGGCTTGAACCAGGTGTACTGTCGCCGGACCAATCTGTGGGTCTGGAACTTGGTCCTCTGAGTGGCATCGTCCAGGGACACTTCGCCGCTCAGGTATTGGCCCAGTTCCTTGTATCCCGGACAAGCTAGGCAGCCTTCACCCAGGGCATATCCCATTGCCGCCAGTTTCCTGGCTTCTTCCAGGAAGCCGTCGTCCATCATTTGATCTACCCGACGGTCAATACGTCCATATAGCAGGCTGCGTTCCATGGTCAGGCCCACGACGAGACCTTCGAGCCTCTGGGCTGACACTGCTGGCAGCTCTGAGGGAAGCTCACCGGTAATGTGGTGGATTTCCAGGGCGCGGATAACCCTTCGTACATTTCTGGAATCCAGTTCCGCCGCCCGCTTGGGGTCGATGGCCTGGAGTCTCTCGTAAAGGACGCGGGTTCCCTGGGCTGCCGCCACCCGTTCCAGTTCAATGCGATACGTGCTGTCAGGGGAAACGGCTGGAACTTCCCAGCCGTCATGCAGCGCCCAGACGTATTGGCCCGTTCCCCCCACTACAATAGGAAGGGCATTGCGGCGGCTTATGTCATCGACTGCCTCTCTGGCCAGGGAGAGAAATCTGCCCAGGGAGAAATTCTCCGCCGGGGCGAGGAGGTCGAAAAGGTAGTGTGGAACCTGGGCCCTCTCTTCCTGAGTGGGTTTGGCGGTCCCAATGTCCATGTATTTGTAGACTTGGCGGCTGTCGGCGTTGATTATTTCGCCGCCAAGCTGCTGAGCGAGGAATAGCGCGAGTTGGCTCTTTCCCGTAGCTGTGGGGCCGACTATGTAGAGGACGCCGGGTTTGCTTGAAGACATCTGCCGGACGCGGAAGCGGCGCTCCTTCAGTTGCTCCGGGATTTTGCCTCTCCCGCCAACTGCGCGATTTCCACGAAAGAGTCGGCCTGGAGGCTGGCGCCGCCTACCAGCGCCCCGTGGATACAGGACTGCGCCGCAAAATCGGCAATGTTGCCGCCATTGACGCTGCCTCCGTAGAGAAGTGGGATTTCCTCGGCGTCCCTGCCGTAAAGGCTCCTCAGTGTTTCAGCCACAGGGCCGCCCATAATTTCAGCGGCTATTTCCGGTGTGGCAGCCTGGCCCGTGCCGATGGCCCAGACTGGTTCGTAAGCCACTATCAGGCCAGATATGTCAATGGCCCGGGTTTCCGCCAGACCGGAATTGACCTGGCCGGATATCACGTCCCTCGCCCCCCCTGCCTCTCGCTGCTCCAGGGTTTCTCCCACACACAATATGGGTTTCAGACCGTGGCTCAGGGCAGCCTTGACCTTCAAATTCACCAGTTCGTCCGTCTCGCCAAACAGTTGCCTGCGCTCCGAGTGGCCGATTATGACGTACTCGCAAAGATTCACCAGCATGGCAGGAGAAATCTCGCCGGTGAACGCGCCCGAGTCCTGATGATGCATGTTTTGCGCGCCAACCTTGACCGGAGAACCGGCAACGGAGCGCTCTACTTCCGCCAGTGAAATGGCTGGCGGGCAAAGTATAACTTCCACCCCCGGAGCCCGACTTGCCTGGTCCTTTACCCCTTGCGACAGGACACGGGCCTCCTCCAGGGTGGTGTTCATCTTCC
>JAJEDS010000368.1 GCA_022821365.1 Dehalococcoidia bacterium
GGCTAGCTATCCAGCGCGCGGTCCAGTCCCCCTTCCCAGGCTTCGGCTAAATCGGACAGGGGCAGGTCGGCGTACCTTCCAAGGCGGAACCGGTTGCCCCCGGTATGCCCGACTTCCAATACCGGAACGTCCATCTCAGCAGCCATCCGTCTCAATTCCCCAGTATTTTCCCATCGGAGCGTAACCACAATGCGGGACTGTCGTTCGCCGAACAGGACGCAATCCCACCGGCGGGCCAGTTTGCTGAGGATGGTCGCCCCAAGGAAGCCTACACCCTTGGGGATGGCGCACTCGGCAAGGGCAATGGCCAGTCCACCCTCCGAGCAGTCGTGGGCGGACAGTATCAGTTCCTCCCCTATGCCTTGCCGGCAAAGGGCCTGGACTCGCTGCTCAAGGGGAAGCGCAATCGAGGGACGTCCGGCAACCCGCCGGTGCGCCACCTGAAGAATCTCGCTCCCCGCCAGGTCGGAAGCGCGGGGACGGAGGGAAGACTGCCCCAAGAGATAGACGGCCAGTCCTTCTTCGGGGAATGCGGATTGAGCGTGGACATTTACGTCTTCCAGCAGGCCCAGGCCGCCCACTATTGGCGTAGGGTAGACGGCCTGGCCCTGGGACTCGTTATACAGGCTGACGTTGCCGCTGACCACCGGAACTCCCAGGAAGCGGCAGGCGCGGGCCATTCCTCGAACGCACCACTCAAGCTGGTAGTAGATGTCGGGCCGTTCGGGGTTGCCAAAATTCAGGCAGTCGGTCAGGGCCAGGGGCAGGGCTCCGGAGCTGGAGAGGTTGCGACAAACCTCTGCCACCACGATCTGTCCCCCCCGGTAGGGGTCCAGGAAGCAGTAGCGACTGTTGCAGTCGATGCTCAGTGCAATGGCCTTGTCGGTACCCTTGATGCGCAGGACGGAGGCGTCGCTGCCCGGCCCTATGACCGTGTTGGTCTGGACCTGGTGGTCGTATTGCCGGTAGACGGAGCGCTTGCTGGCGATGTTTGGTGAGGCCAGGAGTTGGAGCAGCGTGTCGGGAACGCCATGGGAGGGCAAGGGGACCTCGCCGAGAGATAGCTGCTGCCGTTCAAGTTGCTCGCGGGAAGGCGAACCCCTCAGCCGGTAACGGGGCGCTTCAGTCAACTGCTTTATGGGCAGTTCTGCCACGCCCTCGTCGCCGTCCAGGATGTGGGCCTGGGGCTGGCGTATGACTTGCCCGATTTCATTGCAGGGGACGTCCCACTTCTGGAAAACTGTCCTGACCGTCTCCACGCTTTCCGGCGGAGTGACCAGCAGCATACGTTCCTGGGACTCGGAGAGCATGACCTCGTAGCTGGTCATTCCCGGCTCACGGCGGTGTACCTGGGCCAGGTCGAGGATGAGGCCACGCCCGCCCCGGTAGGCCGATTCGATGGCCGCGCTGGTAAGGCCGGCCGCCCCCAGGTCCTGTATGCCGGTAACGCAGCCGGTATCCAGGGCTTCAAGGCAGGACTCGATCAAGACCTTCTCCAGGAAGGGGTTGCCTACCTGGACGGTGGGGCGCAGTTCCTGCTCTTCCTCAAAGGTACGGGAAGCCAACCCGGAGGCGCCGTGGATTCCGTCCCTGCCTGTGTCCGCGCCCACCAGCAACAGGACACTGCCAGCCTGTCCCGCCGCGGCGGAGGCCAGCTTTTCGGTGGAGACGAGCCCCACGCACATAGCGTTAACCAGGGGATTCTGGGAGTAGGATTCGTCAAAGTAGATTTCACCGGCCACGTCGGGCACGCCGATGCAGTTTCCGTACCAGGAAATGCCTTCCACCACGCCCCGGAACAGGTGGCGGTTGTGGGCAGAGTCGAGGGGACCGAAACGCAGGGAGTTGAGCAGGGCAATGGGCCGGGCCCCCATTGCAAGTATGTCCCGGACGATGCCGCCAACTCCGGTGGCGGCGCCCTGTAAGGGTTCAACCGCCGAGGGATGATTGTGGGATTCCACCTTGAACACCACCGCCAGGCCGTCGCCGATGTCGACCGCACCGGCGTTTTCCGCGCCCGACTGGGAAAGGACCCGCGGTGAGCGGCTGGGGAAGAAACGCAGCAGGGGCCGGGAGTGCTTGTAACCGCAGTGCTCGCTCCAGAGCGCGCCGAACATACCCAGTTCAACGGGATTGGGTTCCCGGTCCAGGCGGTCAACAATCATGTTGTATTCAGCCTGGCTCAGGGCAATTTCGTCAAGGATTTCTTTGGTTACGGGCATGGAGGAAGTCCGCCTGGATACAGATTGGCCGTTGTCCCGTCAAACTCCGGTCGGCAATTCGGGCACATCGAAACGGCGAATGTTAGCGTCCCCGGTGATGAGTATGAAGTTTTCGGTCATTGCTTGGGCGACGATAATACGGTCGAAGGGGTCACGATGGTGCATGGGAAGGCGGCCGGCCAGTTCAGCGTGGGAAATAGTTACGGGCAAAGGCCAGAAGCCCTGGCTGGCAACCAGGTTTTCCAGGTTGTCAGGCGTCCGCAACTTCCCCAAATTGCGCTTGAACTCCATCTCGTAGCAACTGATGGCGCTGAAGAAAACCTCGTTTTGGGGGTTACCGATTTCCCACATCGCCTGAGGCCCGAGTTGGGGGCTGGAATTGTGCCACCAAAGAAAGGCGTGGGTATCCAACAAGTAACTGGTCAAACCAGGTTCTCTGAGCCAGGCAATTCACTGGACAACTCCAGAGGTTCA
>JAJEDS010000044.1 GCA_022821365.1 Dehalococcoidia bacterium
TACGAGAGCCTGGGCATTGCTGCGACCCATTTTGTTGGGTATCAACACCTGGTCCAGGAAACACTGGTGGCGGCCTTGCTGGTAGACAACGAGGCGGCGGGCCACGCTTCCCAGGGCCAGCAAGTGGAGGTACTGCTGGACGGAACGCCCTTTTATGCTGAGAGCGGCGGTCAGGTGGGAGACCGGGGCATCATCGAGGGCCCCAACGGCAGAGTGCGAGTGGACGATACCCAGAGCCCCGTGGCCGGCCTTATAGTGCACCGGGGCGTGGTAGAGTCGGGCGATATTTCCCTGGGGGAGTTGGTGACGGCGAGCGTTGACATCAGCCGCAGACTGGATGCTGCACGCAACCACAGCGGCACCCACCTGCTCCACGCATCGCTGCGCTCGGTGCTGGGTCCCCACGTCAGGCAGGCCGGCTCCCTGGTTACACCCGACCGCCTGCGGTTTGACTTCAGCCATGTTGGTCCCCTGTCGCCGGACGAGCAGCTTTCCGTCCAGAATTTGGCCAACGCCAAGGTGCGGGACAATCTGGAAGTCTCTACCCAGGAAAGCACCTACGCTGAAGCGGTTCGCCACGGCGCCCTGGCCTTCTTCGGAGACCGCTATGGCGATACCGTCCGAGTTGTGCGAATGTCCAACGGGGAAGCCTTCAGCGTGGAGGTGTGTGGCGGTACTCATGTAGGCGCGACGGGCCAGGTGGGTACCATGTTCGTGCTGGGCGAATCGGGAATTGGCGGGGGAATGCGGCGGATTGAAGCCGTTACCGGGAGGGGTGCAGAACAGCTGTTCGTGGAGCAGGCCACCCGGCTGGATGCGCTGGCCCGGCGGCTTCAGACTCCGGTGGTGGACTTGGAGTCGCGCCTGGAGACTTTCATCGAGGATACGGAGGAACTGCGCCGGCGGCTGGCAACCCTGGAGAGGGGTAGCCTGAGGTCCGAGGCCGAGGCCCTGCTGGAAGGCGTCCAGGATGTGGACGGCGTCAAGGTAGTAGCCGGACGCACCTCTGCCAACAGCGCCGAAGCCATGCGAGAGATGGGCGACTTCATCAAGACCCGTCTTCCGAGCGCAGTTATCTGCCTGGGCGCCGTGGTAAACGGCAATCCCCTGATGGTTACCATGGTGACGCCCGACCTGGTCGGCCGGGGCCTGCACGCCGGCAACATTGTGCGCGATGCCGCCCGCATCATGGGCGGCGGCGGTGGCGGTCAGCCCGAGATGGCACAGGCCGGCGGGCGGCAGGCAGACAAGTTGGGAGATGCCCTGCGCCGGGTGACGGAACTGGTCAGGGAAGGTCATTAGACCGGGAGGGGCCGAAAAGAATGCAATTCCTTGCCCTGGACCTGGGTAACCGGCGGATTGGCCTGGCAATCGGCGGTGAAGAGGGCGTTCCAGTGGTGCCGGTGGGCCACCTGGAGAGAAAGACCCTGCGCCGTGACATGGAACGGGTGCTGGCGGCAGCGCAGGAGCGGGGCGCGGGCGCGATTGTTATAGGGATGCCTTATTCTCTGTCCGGCGAAACCGGCCAACAGGCGAAACTGGCCGCAGGCTTCGTTCGGGAGCTTCACAGGCGTACACATCTTCCGGTTTATACCGTGGACGAGCGGTTCTCTTCCGTGGCAGCCGAGGGTTTGCTGAGGGATTCGGGTGTCGAACCCTCCAGGCGAAAGGGGGAGGTGGACGCCTTGGCCGCAGTTTTGATTCTGGAACGTTTCCTGGCCCGGGAGCAGGGTCAGAGGTAGATACGGTCGAAATCACTGGACAGGCTGGTCATTTTCTCGAGGTCCCAGTCGAAGCAAAGGATGACCGAGCGGTCTGAAGTTGCTTCCAGCAGACGCCGGCCGTTCTTCGCCACGACGCTTTCCGCTTCCCGGTAGTCCAGTTCTTCGTCTTCCTGGCCCGAGCGGTTGCAGACAAAGATGGGCACTCCGTTGTCCAATGAGCGCTGCTCCCATTCGCCGTCCGGGGCACATTGGCCCGGCCCCCAGGAAACGGGAGAAACGTATAGCTGGGCGCCTTTGTCTTTGAGTTCCTGGGCCACTTCGTTCTTGTAGGCGTCTGCGCAGACCATGATGCCCACCTTTATGCCATCGCAGTCCACCGGCTCAATAACAGTGCCTGCCGTTGACCACCCTTCAGCGCCTCGCAGGGCCTTGATCTTGCTGTGCTTTCCTACTATCCGGCCGGCCGGGTTTATGACGAAGGCGGTGTTGTAGAGCTTTTCCGTCTGCGGATCACGTTCCGGGTGAGACAAGAACACTGTCAGTCCCAGTTGCTCAACCATCCGGCAATATTCACTCATCCAGGCGTCGGGCTGCGGCAGAATCCAGTCTGTGCCAATCTGCTTCATGAACATGTAACCAGGGATGCACAACTCAGGCGTGACAACCCAGTTGGCGCCCGCCTCGGCAGCCAATTGGGTACCCCGTTTCACCAGCGCCCGGTTCTCGTCCACTTGGCTGGTAATCGGGGCGAGATGCAGAAGGGCTACGCGTATCCTTTTCATGGCATGTCCCCCGTCAGCGCTGCCGAATGTAGGACGAACAGGTGGACTAGCTTGAGTCCCCTGCGCTGGGGAATTAT
>JAJEDS010000228.1 GCA_022821365.1 Dehalococcoidia bacterium
CTCGGTGGTGGTGCCCTGCTGGACGCAGATGGTGGCGTCCTGGAGTTCGGAGATGGAGGAGACGCCCATGCTGACGGGGGCCATGAAACCCTGCCCGTCGTAGAACATGGTCTGGGCAAAATTACCCCACTGGACGTCCCGGGAGGTGGTCCAGGTAGTGTTGCGGGACATCATATCTATCTCGCCCGACTGCATCACGGGGCCCCGTTCGGCGGCGGTGGTGGGACGCAGTTCGATGGCGTCGGGGTCGCCCAGCACGGCGGCGGCTACTGCCCGGCACAGGTCCACGTCAAATCCCCTGATATTGCCGTCGGCGTCCAGGAAACCAAATCCCGCCAGAGTGTCGTTGCCGGCGCACACCAGGACGCCCCTGGCCCGGACTCTCTCCAGCCGGCCACCCTCGCTTTCCGTGTCCACCATCGCTTCCTGCACGCGCGCCTCCACGGTGGCTTCGATGTCCGGCGTGGGGCCCGCGGGGACTGGGGTTGGCTCGGGAGAGGTACAGCCAACCAGGGCTGTGATAACCAATACAGCCAGAAGGGCAACGGAAAGTCGGAGTTTGCTCATAGCTTTCAATCATCCTCTTGAATAAATACTCGGGTTGTGGAACCCGCCAATCTATTATGCATCGAATGCCGAGGGTTGGCCAGGTTGCAACGTTGTCTCACCCCAGCGCACCAGACTCTCGAAAGAGTCTTCCACTACCTGGGGAGAGGGTCTTACGGGGGAGAGGCAGTCGAACAACAGGGACCGTGTTGGCCGGAAAACAGCACGTCATTTGCCTGTCCGCAGGCTTGCCAGTCCTGCCAAAAGTAGCTAGACTAGGGACGTTTTAGCACGATACTAAGGAGGAGGTATCTGGGTTAAGCATCATGTTTAATCAGAATGCGCTTACCGCGCTGTTCGACGAACTGAGAGACGAGTACGAACTGGAACCGGACTGGGAGGAAATTCAAAGGGACGCTCACCTGGCGGTTGCCCGTGTCGATGCCGGCCAGCCAATTGGCAACGTGGATCCCCGGGTCGCTCCCCTGGTAGACAAGCACAATCCCGGTTAGTTCCTGGCAGGTTCCGAACCAAGAATTCAGGGACGGCGCATTGTATCCGTCCCTGATTTTTGTGGTCAATTGCCGGATCAACCCTCGCTGACATTCCGGCCTCCCATCTCCCTTCTTCTCCCTTCTTTCACGAAAACTTCAACCGCCATTGCTGGTACAGGTAGAAGCCCACTATGCTGGCGGGGATGGCCAGCACTATCGCCGTCAATATAATCACCAGCACCCACGGGTCCAGGGTAATGATGTGGTCCAGCCGGGCCTTGAGCCAGGCCAGGAAGTCGGGGTCAACAATGTCGTCGTGGTGAGCGGCCACCCCCAGCAGCAGGGCGGACAGTTCGCCGCCCAGCCACTTGGCCGGCATCCACAGCCCCATATCTATCATCGCAAGCCCCCGTCAAACCGGCCGCGTTCCTGGGGAAACCCGCGCTAGTCGCCAGCCGCTGGCATGACTGCCGGCTCCACCGGCTGGTAGCGGGATGAGTATTTCTTTTCCTTAATGGAGAAGGCGAATATCGAAGCGGGGAACAGCATCAGTCCCGCGATGAGGAAGGGCAGGGTGTAGGAGCCGGTCAGGTCGAAAAGCTCCCCCGCCAGCCAGATGCTGATGCCGCTGCCCACGGCGTGGACCAGGAAGGCAACCCCACTGATGGTGCCCAGCGCCCGTACGCCGTAGACGTCTGCAATGAGGGCCGTGGTCAGTGGCGCCGTCGCTATCCACGACACGCCGGCAACGATGGCGAAAATCAGCAGCGCCACCGTCCCGAGATCGAAGAAGACCACGCTGGCCAGCATCAGCATGTAGGCGGTGCCCCGCACGAAATACACAATGCCCAGCATGTTCTTCCGACTGAACTTGTCGGAAAGAACACCGGCGCCGATGCTGCCCACCACGTTCAATCCCATCATCAGGGCGAAGATGAAGGCGGCCGTCTGTGGTCCGATGCCCAGGGAGTCAGCGAAGGGCACAAAATGGACGGAAAGCACCGCCGTGGTGTAACCGCAGGCAAAGTAGGCGATGGTCATCTGCCAGATGGGCATGGAGCGGTAGGACTCTTTCCACTGGTCCGTGTCCAGTATGCCAGCTATCCGGCGAGAGGCAGGACTGCCCGGCGTATCGGCCGGCTCGTCATCGCCATCGGGACTCAGGCCCATATCCCTGGGGTCATCCTTGAGGAAGAAGAAGGCCAGCGGAACGGATAATGCCAGAACCGCAATGCCAAAGGCCACCCAGGTAATCCGCCAGTTGGTGGACTGGAGCAGGTACATCCCCAGGGGCACCAGGATGAGCCCGCCGGCCGAAAGGCCAGAGGCGTTCAGGCCCACCACCGTGGCGCGGCGGCGGCGGAACCAGCGGGACAGCAAGGTCCCAGTGTTGTTCAGGGACATGCCGCTGAGGGCAATGGACGAGACGATGCCAAACAGGAAGATGAGGAACAGGTAGTGGAAAGTGAGGCTCAGGGCCACGGTGGCCACGCCGAAAACAGCGATGCTGACAGTAATTACCCTGCGGCCTCCGAAGCGGTCCAGCAGTTGACCCATAAAGGGCTGGGTAATCCCGTTTACCATGAAGCCAAGGGCGGCAGCGAAGGAAATTGTGCCCCGGCTCCACTCGAACTCGTCGCTCATGGGGAGGACGAAGATGCCGAAGCTGTTGCGGGCCCCATTGGTAACAAAAGCTATGAAAATGCAGGTGGCAACGATGTACCAGCCATAGAATACCGGTTTCCGCTCCTTAGCGCCGCCGTCTGCCGTCATCATTACCGCCAGCTTTAAGGTTAAAGGGAAGTATACACCCTGCTGCAAGGAAGTTAATTGTCTGCATTTGGCAGGGCAGGGCGATAGGGTCTTGGAGATTCTCTTAACCACAGAGGCGCAGAGTACGCAGAGGAGCGCAGAGATTCTCCGGACAACTTCGCGGTCTCTGCGTATCTGTGGTTAGGAGAGCGCTCTGAACAAGGTCGTATGTTAGCCAGGAAGTTGCACGAAGATGGGATTTTTTGATTATCGTTCCATTTGGTCCCGTTTTGGCCCATTTTGGGGATTTTTCCACGAAGGGCATGAAGATGAGAAATTTCTGTTAACCGTTCCATTTGGTTCCGTTTTGGCCCGTTTTGGCCCGTTTTGGGCAAGGAGAGTCACCCCCATCCTGACTTTTCCCTGTCGAGGGAGAAGGGATTGTCGGGCAAGGGCGGCCACAAGGGCCGCTCCTACGAGTGGGGCGGCGCTTGGGGGCCGAGGGTGCGATGGAGCATGGTTTGATTGGGGCATGGTTTTATGGTGGAGAAGGGTTATCCAGGTTGGCAAGGGGGGAGTGTCAGCCTGGTCGCCATAGGGTCATTAGGTAAATTAAAAGATGTCCCTGATTCTGCTGTCTGGTTGAGAGTTTTACGAAATCACCAATGTGTCCTTTCACTCCTGGCGTTCAGGTTGCATTATAATCCAGGCATGAACTAAATCCGAAACAGGGGGTGCATTATGAGCGCGGCAAAGACCATCTATGTCGGGATGCACGACGGAGTGTGTGCAGTTACCAGCGATGACGGGGGGAAGACCTGGCAGCAGGGTCCGGTAACTTCCCTGCCTCACGCGGCGGCCAGGCTGGCGGCCAGTCCCGTACAATCCGGCCGGGCCTACCTGGCGGCCTACGAGGCGGGCGTGTACCGCACCGATGACGGGGGGAAGACCTGGACTCACCTGGATTCCTACCCCTCCGACTACGCCCACAGCGTGCTGGCCCACCCCACCGAGGGTGGCACCCTGTTCGTGGGCAGCGAGCCGGCCACGGTGTACCGGTCCGAGGACGGCGGAGAAACGTGGACAGAGCTGGAAGGCTTCACCCAGGTGCCTGAATCGGCGGACTGGGGCTTTCACGCCCCCACCCGCGATTCCCACGTGCGGGACCTGCGGGTTGCCCCCGACGACCCCGAACGGCTCTACGCGGGTATCGAGGTGGGTGGAATGGTCCGCTCCGGCGACGGAGGCCGGAGCTGGCAGCAACTGCCGGGCCTGAACGA
>JAJEDS010000018.1 GCA_022821365.1 Dehalococcoidia bacterium
AAGCCCAGTTCCCGGGCCTTGGTCTTGATCAGCTCGCTGATGTCCTCGCCGGTGGGTTCCGCGGTGGGCTCCAGGTCGGCGGTCATGCGGCAGGCCATGATCAGGGGCCGGTTGAGCTTTTCATGCTCCTTCCGGATCTCGCGCATTTCGGCGTGCTGGTCGCGAAGGGCGTTGGCCCAGTCGCGGGAAGCGCGCTCGGTGATGTTGATGGATTCCAGCGGATACTCGCGGGCATACCAGTCAACTTCGCGCTGGGTCATGGGAATGCCGGGAGTGGTTTCCAATTCTTCAGGGATGGGAATAGTTACTTCGGCTTCGCCCAGGTTCCGGCCCGGACGGACTACCTCGTGCCCGATCTTAAGCATACTTCTCCTCCTATAAATTTGCTCACAGGTAGGCAACTATATGGTCGTTTAGGAAAGATAATGCTTCTCCCGTTAATTGTCAACCATTGCAGTCAACAAACTGATACCTGAATCGTTCCGGCCTGCATTTTTTACGAATTCCTTCAGACAAGGCTGCCCAAGAGTCATTTCCAGCAATCGGATAGACCATTGCCGCCAGGGGTTCCGGTTACCCTCCATCGGGGCCGGGCGCATCGGGGCCGGGCGCATCGGGCCCGTCGGCGCCGTCACCGTGGGCGACGTTGGAGGCCGGGGCTTCGCGCCTTTGCCGGGATATGCCCGGCCCGTCGCCAGAGCGGGCAAGGCCTGATTCCAGCCGGCCGGGAATGCCCGGGGCGCCGGACCCGTTGGCAAAGTTGATGGTGCGCATGGGGTAGTTGATGACTATGCCCTCCTCCCGGAAGCGCTGCTGGACCATGCGGATAAGTTCGGACTGCACCTCGAAGCTGGCGAGGCGGTCTTTGGCCTGGATGAAGAGGTAGAAGGTGATGTTGGAGTCGTCGAAGGACTCGTAGGCGAAGTAGGAGCCGTATTCCTTGACCGCCCGGGGATCGTTTTCCAGGAGTGCGTCCATCTCCTCGCGGCATACCTGCTCGACCCGGACCAGGTCGCTGTCCAGGCTGACGCCGCAGGTCAGGTAGATATTCACCGCCGGAATAGGGCCCTGGTAGTTGGTGATGATGGTCTCGGCGAAGCGGGAGTTGGGCACCACCACCAGGTTATTGGTCCAGGTGCGCAGGCGGGTGCTGCGCCAGCCCACGTCGATGACGTACCCGGCCACACCGTTCTCAAGCTCGATGTAGTCGCCGGAGTGTACTACCCCCTCGGTCATGACGTAGGTGCCGGCGAAGAGATTGGAAAGGGTGGGTTGGAGGGCAAGAGCCACTGCCAGGCCGCCCAAGCCCAGGCCGGCAATGAGGGGGCTGATGTTGATGTTGAGCAGGTCGAGCACCAGCAGCCCGCCCAGGACGTAAATCGTCCCGCCGGCGATGCGCCGGAACATGGGCATCATCCGGTCGTCCAGGGTAGAGCGGGTGTGGGGGGCGATTTCCTCGGTGTACCAATTGGACAGATTGATTACCAGCCGGTTGACGGCGAAGGCGCCCAGCAGGATGCCCACAATGCCCGCGGCGTGGTCTATGAATTGACGTACTTCGGGGGCCAAGTCGAAGGGCAGAACGATGGACAGGTAAAGGCCTCCGGCCAGGATGCCCAGGGTCAGGGGGCGACGAAAGGCACGGACCAGCCGAACGTCGAGGTTGGTGGGCGTGAAATTGGTGAACCGCAGCACTATGGGATAGATAACCCGGTAGAAGACAAAAGCCAGGACGGCCGCGGTTAAAAAAATGGAAATGGAGGTTGCCGGCAGCCAAAGCTGGGAGTCCAGGCCCAGTTCACGCAACCAGGGATCCAGAAAGTGCATCAGTCCTCTCCGACTTACCGGCCCCGCAGAATGCCCCGGCGGTAAGAACAGGTTGTGAAGGCAGGGCGTCTCCCCTGCGGAAATTATATCACCGGGCTATGTGGATTCCGGCGGCAAGTCGCAGCCGGTTCTTTTTTGTCCACGAAGGGCACGAAGGGACACGAAGGTGAGACTTCTTGATTCTTGGCCCATTTGCGGGACAGTTCACCTCTGGCCGGTATTGTTGACCGAACTGAAACAGGGCGGCCACAAGGGCTGCACCTACGATGGGCGGCGGGAGTGGGCGCGCGGCTTCGGGGTTATTGCAGGGGGGTAACGACGCCGCCGGCTACGCGCAGGTAGGTGGCGTTGCTGCCGAAGCAGGGGCGCACCAGGTCGAGGTCGGTGGTGGTGATGATGGACTGGCCATAACCGGCAACTTTTTCCAGCACCCGGCGGCGGCGGTCTTCGTCCATTTCGGACAGGACGTCGTCCAGCAGGACCACGGGTTCGTCCTGGCGCACCTGGGACAGGTAGGAGGCCTCGGCCAGGCGCAGGGTCAGGGCGATGGTCCGGGCCTGGCCCCGGGAGGCGAAGGTGCCCATATCAACGCCGTCCACCAGCAGCTTGAAGTCGTCGCGGTGGGGGCCGACGGCAGTGCTGGCGGTGGCCAGTTCCCGGGCCTGCTGTCCGGCCAGGGCCTGGCGAAAGTTGACGGAGGTGGCCTCCAGGTCCCGGCCGACGGGAACGCTGGGCAGGTGCTCCAGGGTCAGCAGTTCGCCGGGGCTGCTGAGGTTCCGGTGGTGGTCGGCGCACAAACCGGACAGCAGGTCCAGGGCCAGGGCGCGCTGCCAGCTTAACCACGCGCCCTCGCCGACCAGGCGGTCGTCCCAGAATTCCAGCTCCGAATTTTCAGCCCGCCCCTCGCGCAGCAGGCGCAGCAACCGGTTGCGCTGGCGGACCACCTGGGTGTAGCGCTGGAGGGCCTTGAGGTAGAGGGGGTCGCCCTGGGATATGAGGATGTCGAGGTAGCGGCGGCGGCCCGAGGGCGGCCCCTGGACAAGCTGGATGTCGTCGGCGTTGAAGAGCACGGCGCCCACGGTCCCCACCAGGTCGGCGGCGGTGCGCCGGACGCGGTTGACCCGGATTTCCTTGCGGACGGAGTAATTGCTGACGGAGTAATTGAGGCCTCCCCGGTCGCTTGCCGCCTGGGCTGCGGAGGCGGGGCCGCTGCAAGTGTAGCCGACGTACACCTGGATACGCTGGTCGCCTTTTTCAAGGTGGCCGCCGACCAGGGCCTGCTGGCCGTCGCGGGCGGCGGCGAAGCTGACTACCTCGCGCTCGTTTTCGGCGCGAAAGGAACGGGCGATGGCCAGCAGGTACACGGCCTCCAGGAGGGAGGTCTTGCCCTGGGCGTTGGCCCCAACCAGCACCACCACGCCGGGCGGCAGGGCCAGGTCCAGCGCGGGGAAGTTGCGGAAGTTGGCAAGAATGAGGCGCGAAAGCAGGGCCAAACCTGGGGTGCCCTCCGGGTAGACATGAGGTGCGCGTGGGGTAATTTTAGCAGGACCGGCGGTTGGGAGTGGGCGTTGGAAGGGCAACAGGGCAATTGCATTTTGAATGGAATGCCCTATTCACCCACTTCTCTTATTCCAGCCCATTTCTCACCGCAGAGACGAAGAGGGCGCGGAGTTGCACGGAGAATCTCTGTGCCTCTCCGCTTACTCTGCGCCTCTGTGGTTAAGGGAAGTCTCCTAACGCGATTGACCTGGCGGAAGCCCGTATTTGCCTGGACTTGGCAAGTGCAGGAGGGTAACGTGAACATATCTGCTCCCCGTCCGTTGGATTGTGGATTTGTCCGCATCCCCGGGCGGGCGTTTTTTGCCTTGCGTACTATAGTTCTTGCTGACGGCCTATCCACCCAGCGGGAGAAGGCAGAGATCCGGTTCAGGAGGTAATGCCCCGGACCAAGGCAGACACGCAGGTCTGCCCCTGCCAGACCCTGAATTCGAAACGCCGCGACCACGGAACAGGGCAATCGCGTATTAACGGAAACTCATTCCCTCCCCCTGTGAGACTCCATGCCCCTCCCTGAACAATCTTCCTAAGGAACCTCGCCAGCTACAAACCGAGGTTCCCGCCTTCACGGGAACGACATTATTCAGACCTTCCCTGGTTCTTAGTTCTTAATCCCTGACACTCCCCCCTTGCCAACTGCGATAACCCATCTCTACCGTAAATGATACCTGGCCCGTCAGAGGACACCACCGCCCCAGGCGAAGCCGCCGCCAGCGTCAATAAGAAATGCGGCGCCTGCTCTCCCAGGCGAAACACACCGAAACTGTCGGGAAATTACGGGAAATGTAGGGACTGAATTTTTTTCCTTAGCGCCTCTT
>JAJEDS010000157.1 GCA_022821365.1 Dehalococcoidia bacterium
GGTCAATGATGCGGCCGCACTGCAAACACTTGCGGAAGTACCCGTCGAAGTCCCGGTCCTGGACCATGTCCCCCCCGCACTTTGCGCAAGATTTGAAGAAGAACCTGGCATTGTTTTTCATAACCGCATCTTTCCTTTACCCTTTCGGGTTTGCTTGATTCTCACCGTCGATTGTTACGTCCAAATCCCTTTCCAAGATTCACTTTGGCAGCTTATTTGGAGTTACGAGACGGTTATGATTTTTAATTATAATAGTGGTAATAATAGTTTGCTATGATTTATAAATGAATTTTCATAAAGTTAAGCAATCTCTGGACAAGTCCCTTCCGACCTGAGGGGGAACGTTAGTATGGGTGTGAAGGCGTTCACTTCATAGCCGATCCCGTCACTTTCGCCGTGGAGATTTCGGCTGCCGCCGCAGAGACTGCGACCTGTTCAGAGGTCCCTTAAGTGTCCCAAGTGCGCTATCATTTCGATCACTCGCGATTTCCGAAACGAAATCCGGAGGTACCATGAGCCCCCAACCTGGAGAACATCATTCCATTCAACCCGTAGCCATTGACCGGCCCCTGCTGGAATCCATATACCGCGAGGCCCGCGCCAGTTTCCCCAACGAGTGCTGTGGCTGGCTGGGTGGCCCCCGAACCGGCAACGTTGCCACCGATATCCGTCCCTGCGTCAACGACCAGGATTCCGGCAACCATCCCACGGTTGCCGACCGCACAGCCGAACGGGCCTACGTCTTCAGCGCCGCCGATCTGCTGGAACTCAACCGCACCCTGGATGAAGATCACCCGCCGCTGGTCATCTACCACTCCCACCCCAACGGCCAGGCCTACTTCTCCCCCACCGACCGCCAGGTGGCTGCCAGCCCTTGGGGCGACGGTCCCGCCTACCCGGTGCAGCAACTGGTAGTTGGCATAGACGAGCAGAAGGTGGTCGAAGCCGCCCTCTTCGCATGGTCTGACGAAGAAGGCGGCTTCATTGAACTCTCTCGCTACGAAGGGGCCGACCTGTAACCGAGGCGCGTTCCCTTACTTCTTTCACCACGTGGCCATGTCCAGATCCATTGCCTTGTTCAAGGGGTGTGCCGTCCAATACATAGCCAGCCGAGTCATTGACATTCCCGGCTTCCAAACCTACTCTTTCTCCAGCAAGCGCCAGGGAATATAGATGACCACTACCCCCGAAGAGAGTCCGGCAGCAGAAACCAGGCTCGCCGTGCTTGAAGCTCAGATAGCCGCCGTACAAGAGGGCCAGCGGCAAATAATCTCCAGGCTTGATGCCATGGAACAAACCAACAACGCCCGATTCGATCCGCTAAACGGCCGCATCGACCGCCTGTTCTACACCATCCTGGCCCTGGGCATTGCTTCTATAGGTACCATGATTGCCCTGGATAAAGTCCTGTAGCTGCTCCCAAACAATGGCGGCCGAATCAAAAGGAACCGAGAATGACTACCATTCCCGAAGAAGGTCCCGCAGTAGAAGTCCGGCTCGCCGTGGTTGAAGCTCAAATAGCGGCCGTGCAAGAGGGCCAGCGGCAAATAATCTCCAGGCTTGATGCCATTGAAAATGCTAATGACGCCCGTTCTGACTCAATAAACTCTCGAATTGATGGGCTCAACGGTCGCGTCGACCGACTGTTCTACACCATCCTGGCCCTGGGCATTGCTGCTATAGGTACCATGATTGCCCTGGATAAAGTCTTCTAGCGCTTCCATATTCCCTGCCACCAGATTGTCACAGGTTCACCCCGGCCCTCGAGGGCCGGGGTGTTTTGGTATAGTATCCCCACCACAACAATATAGTAGTAATCGGAGCGCGCTCATGACGGCACATCAGTCCACCCGCATCGACTCCCACGCCCACATTGTTCCGCCGGACCTGATTGACGAGGCCCGCAAGTACGGCGCCAGCCTTGGCGTTTCCGTGGAGGACACGGAACGGGGACCGGCCCTGCAGTTTGACGGTCTGGTCGACCTGCGTCCCGTGGGCGGCCTGGCCCGCCTGGAGCCCCGCCTGGAATGGATGGAGCAGCAGGCCCTTTCACTGCAGATCCTCGGGTCTTGGCTCGACATCCAGGGATACACCCTCTCCGCCGAAAACGCCGCCACCTGGGCCCGGCTTTTCAACGAACACCTGGCCGAAGTAGTCAGGGCCCACCCAGGCCGTTTCGCCGCCCTGGCCACAGTTCCCGTGCAGGATGGCGCCCTGGCTGCCCGCGAGCTGGAGTATGCCGTCAGCGAACTGGGAATGCTGGGAGTAATGCTCGCCACCGACCCGGTGGAGCAGGACCTGGCCAAGGATAGCTTCGAACCCTTCTGGGATGCTGCTGAAGCCCTGGACGTTCCCATCGTAATGCACCCGCCCACGCATGGCTTTGGAGCCGGTATTCGCCCGTCCTATCTGGCCTTCTCCCTTGGCCGCACCCTCGACACCACTATAACCACCGCAAAGCTCATCCTGGAGGGCCTGTTCGACCGTCACCCCAGCCTTAAAATGATGCTTGTCCACGGCGGCGGCTATCTCCCCTACCAGGCGGCCCGCATCGACAGCGGTTATTTTGGCGGCAATGGGCGCCCGGTGGAATTGGAGCGAGACAAGCCGTCCGACTACCTGCCCCTGCTCTACTACGATAACGTAAACGTTTCCGCCCCGGCCGTACGCATGATGCACGATATCGCCGGAACCGACCACCTGCTCCTGGGCTCCGATTACGTTTTCGCCGGGTCCCGTTCGCCCATTGCCGCCAACATCGAAGAGGCGGGATTCACTCCCGACCAGGTTGATTTAATTTGCTGTGGCAACGCCCGACGCCTGTTCCTGCGGGAAGACTAGCCACCACCATTGATCAACTGTACGAAAACCCTTTCCCCTTGATGGGGGAAAGCTGAGATGGAGGTGACCAGGCTGTCTGCCCTTCCATCTCCCATACCCCAGGTGCTTACCGACTGTCCCGGCTTTTTCCTGAACAACAAACAGCGGAGGAGACTTCCCATGATGATCATCGACACCCACTCCCACGCCGGAGTCAACTGGTTCGAACCGGTGGAGACCATTCTTCACCAGATGAACGTCAACGGCGTTCAGAAGACTGCGCTGATCCAGCACGCGGGCAATTACCATAACGATTACCTGCTGGAGTGCGTAAAGCGCTTCCCCGGCCGGTTTGGCGCCGTCGTCTGGGTAGACGTGGCCGACCCCAACGCTCCGGCAACCCTCGAGCAACTGGCCCGGCACGAGGAAGTCGTCGCTGTGCGCCTGCACCCTTACGAGCGCTCACCTGGGCCCGATCCCCTGGCCATCTGGCGCAAGGCCGCCGAGCTGCGGCTTCCGGTAAGCTGTTACGCCCGCACTGCGGCACAGTCAGCCGATCCAGGATTTCAGTCCATAGTGGAGCAGTTTCCCGACTTGACCATAATCCTTGAGCACCTGGCCGGGGCATATCGGCCACAGAGCCCCGAGTCTGTCACTCCGCCCTACGCCGACTATAAGGAAGCCCTGACCTTGTCCCGCTTCCCCAACACCTTCATTAAATTCGGTGGCCTGGGCGAGTTCTGTGTCCGCCCCCGTCCCCTGGCGCCCCACTTTATGTTTGAGGATGTGCCGCCCCTGGTGGACATGGCCTACGAAACCTTCGGCCCGGAGCGGATGATGTGGGGCAGCGACTCTCCCCCCGTGGGTGGCCGGGAAGGCTACCGCAATTCCCTGGAAGCCCTTAAGGAGTACCCCTGCTTCAAGAACCAGGATGAACGCGACTGGGCCTTCGGCAAGGCCGCCCAGGCCGCCTTCCGCTGGCCATAAACCAGGGAACCTGTGAATAAGTGTCCCCGCTTTTACCAGGGGAGAGGGTCAGGGTGCGGGGGAACTTCCCGGCGGCAAGCTATCACTCCCTTCCTGACCTTCCCCCGGTCAAAAGGGAATGGATTTCGTCAGAGGTTCCTTGGAACAGCAGCCTGCCGGTGCCGCGCATCCATGATCAGCGTAAGATGTTTCCATTCCAATATCATATCTGCGGTCGCTTTTCATTATTGCGAAAAGGAATACAAATTCGGTTTACCCATACTATTGACAAATAAAAACTCAACCTTTATCGTTACCCCCAAGACCTTACCCTAGGTTCAAGAGTTTCAAAGGGAGGAGAAGCTATGCTCAAAATCGGACATGAGGTTGTTCGACCTGGCAAGAACGTCGGCGATTCTGACGTAACCATTCCGGTTCCCGAAGAATTGGAAACCGTTCCTGGTATCCCCAAGATTCAGCGCGAAGTTGACTGGTACGCCCGGGAATATCCCGTGGAGACCATGAACATCACCGAGCGCGCTTCCCGCGACTGGGCCAATGCCATTCGCGACCAGCACGTTGAGATGCGCGAAATCCGCAAGGAGCACGACAAGCTCAACCGCTCCCTGATCATGGGCGCCCGCCTCACCGGCGACCTGGAGCCCACCGTCGAGCCCACCGGCGAAGACGTCAGCGAACTGATCAAGGCCAAGGCCCGTGAACTGGGTTATGTGGAAGTCGGTATTACCTCCTATGACACCCACTACACCTATCAGAGCAAGAAGGACTGGGTAAAGTTCCCCCACGTCGTCTGCCTGGCTTATGAGCAGGACTTCGAACCCACCCAGACCATCCCCAGCGTTGACGCCGAGATCGTCCACTCCAGCACCTACCGGACGGAAGGCGCCGCCGGTCTGGAACTGGGCAACTACATCCGCAGCCTTGGCTATCGCGCCCAGGTTCACAGCCCCAACGACAACACCGGCCCCTACCTCCCCCTGTTCGTGTCCGCCGGTCTTGGACAGCTTGGCGCTTGCGGCTACCTGCTCACTCCCCACGTCGGCTCCCGCTGCCGCCTGATGATGATCACCACCGACGCCAACGTCACCTATGACAAGCCCGTGGACTACGGCATCCACGCCTTCTGCCAGGTGTGCCAGGTCTGCGTGAACCGCTGCCCCGGCCGCGCCCTGATGCGCGACAAGATCTGGTGGCGGGGAATTGAGAAGAACAAGCTCTACTTCAAGCGCTGCCGCCCCGTCATGGCCCGCTACCTGGGCTGCGGCATCTGCATGAAGGTCTGCCCCATCCAGAAGTATGGTCT
>JAJEDS010000216.1 GCA_022821365.1 Dehalococcoidia bacterium
TCTCTCGATGTTATGACCTTCTTGAAATCTGTGGCAAGGATTTGTCCAACCCGCTGTCGGGACTCGACCCCATACTGTTCGGCGGCCTGTTCGTAGGTTGGCGAAGGTTCCCCACGAAAACCAAACATATAAGCAATCAGCTCGATATTTCGCAGCTTGGTCTCTTTTTCTCGAATGCGTTCATCTAAGGCACTCACCAATTGAGATTCGATGCTCAAGTCAATCACCGCCTGGTCAGGTTCAGGACCCAGCGGGCCGTGGTCCAGAGTTCGAAAGATTGGCTCGGATATGCAAAAACAAATATCGTGTCTTCGGATTCGCTTCTTGGGGAACCGGGCTGACGCTGTTGGCGTCTTCGCTGGGCATTTTGATTCCGATCCTGAAGGGCTGACACGGGGGGATGCCACAGAGCCACCTGGGCGTCCCTAATGTTCACTATAGAGTCCATTATAGGAAATCGCGACTTCCACTAAACGCCCAAGCACGGAAGCTGGCTGAATATGGCGGAGATCGAGTTCAGCGTCTTTTCTCGCAGTTGCCTCAGGCAGCGTCTCCCCGATGAGGAGTCTCTCTACCGACAGGTCCAAGCCCTGGAGTTGGAGCGGAACCAGGCTCAAGCCCGTATCAACTGGCAGTTCACCGCTCAGGACGTAAGGGGCAAACTGCGTCGGCTTTATCCCTGCCTATCCTGATTAGTTTTGGTACTAGAGATTAAGGTGGACTCTCCGGCGAGCGACTTGTTCAATGTCGGGTAGCTGTACACGCTGTTCGCGTAATTAATTAGGAACGAGTAAAGCCGGGCGACGATACCGAGTTTGACACGGCGGGACAGCTGCTTCGGTTTATCGACCGGATCAGAGAGGCGTCGGATACAGGGCGGAAGCTGGGGGGTGACTAACACGGCAACTCTGGTCTAGTAACAATGGCACAAGTAAGGAGTGCTATACCCATTGAACAAATACACTTTCTTACCGTCACGTAATTTGGTGTTAAGGCATTGCAAGTATGTCTAAAGCGTTGGTGTATCTCGCAGGAGGTTGCTCAACAGCTGAGTTCCTTTGGCAACCTGATCGTTTCCGCCCAGAGCAAGGTATTGCGGCTGAACAAAATCCACACTGTTTTGAACCGCACCCACATCGAGGCTATCAAGGTTGAAGTTAACAACGTGGTCCAATGCTGGGACCCGCGTGTTGCCCACGCCCACCACTGCGTGCATGGCAACATAAAACTTCAAATTGTTGCGGTGTTCCCCAGGTACTCCCAAGGCAGGCGATTTCAAATGTGATTCCACCCTTCGCATCGCTTCTGCACATACGTAATACATCTCGAGAGGGTATTCAGAATTGAACAACCGCTCGTATTGTTCCTCGTTCTTGAGTAATGTAGAGGGCCGTGCACGTGCTTGGTCGGGCTGTCGCAATGCAATGGCCATCACAGATTGGGCGAGTTCTGGGATGCCGACAATCACTTTCCGCGGCATCCCCTGGTTCTTATAGTAGTTTTTTCGACGGTCGTAAGATAACCCTTTCGTTTTGAAAAACTCTTCAATATCTCTGTGAATTTTGTCGGTGGCTCTCAGCGATGCGAGAGGGACAGCTGTTTGGCTATTCGTCGCCTTAATGATTCGATCGCGGCTTTCTTCTTCAACCGGAACCATTACTCTGATCAAAATGTTCCTTTCGTCTGCAGCCGCTGTGACAGATTTGTAGTAATCATATATTTCGGACGAAGTTTGCAGCCCATTAACGATTTGAGGATCTTGTAATGTAAGTGTCTTACCAGCCTGTGACGCTTGGCCTGCTACTATGGATACGCCGTTGTTCAGCCACCAGAAATCTTCAGACCCTTCGTTCTTGAGTGACGCCCGAATATCCTCGTTGACTCTGTTGCGCCCTTGGTAGTCGCGCACATTTGCTTCGAATAAGTGCCGTTGTATCTTCCCTTCAGTGTCGGTTATGAATTCGAAAAAGTCTCGCAGCTTCACCAAACACACGAACCCCACCTCGTTTCCTGAGGAAATAGGGCTCTCCGCAAGCTTCAGTTGGTGCGACTCGTGCGGCCGTTGCCTGGCTAAACTCACTAGCTCAGATGCGCCCAGAAATTCGAAAAGGAACTCCGCATCAGGTAGCAACGGCTTTATGGTTTCTCGCAGAATACCCACCTTACGCTTGACATTTTTATGTACTTGGGCACCGCGTGAGGCATAGACGAATCTTACCCGTAGAGTCGGGAACCCAGGAGCCAGATCCCGGTAAAGATCCTGGAACCGGACAATGGCATCCTGCAGGTGAGTATTGTAAACGCCTTTGAGGTCCTTGCCGCGGGTAAGATCGAAGAGGTCATGGCTGATGGTGATGAACCGCTCGATTGGACTTTCCTCAAAGCTAGTATTCCTCTTGGATTGGATAACGATAAGGTCGATGTGGATGTCCTGCTTCAGATTGGCGTATTCTGAGTCTTCCTGAACTAGGTCACCGTTCACAAGCACTTAAATACTGTCTATGCCACCATCGCCGCCGTTCCCCACCATGCCTGATTCAATCTCCTCGTAAGATAGGTCGAAATCTTTGAGAGATTGCTGAGCCGTGAAGAATTCGAAGAATGTGCCCAAATCCGAATCTGGATCGACTGCCTGTCGCTGCTGTTCCAAAATAGTGTCCAGTATGATTCGGCTGTTCATTACCATGGGAAACCTCGCATTTCTTGCGTGTCCGAAGCGGCAAAACTTGACCACAATTATACCGCGAATGTGACCGATTATACCGTTATCCCGCCACCAACATCTCGTGGGTCCTCATCAGGGGCGACAGGGGGCGGTGCCCATTGTTAGCGACGTGGAACCCATTATTTGGACAGAATTAGGGTGGGGTTAAGTGAGAATCCCGGCTCTCCTGCCAGTGATTGGGTCCCCCTTTCCGGTAAACACCTCCTTCGATCAGACTCCTCTGCTACGGCTCCCTGCTCCCCATTGAACACCTCGGCCAGAGTCCGGTAGTGCAGGGCCTGAAGGGGGCTTAGGCCCATTGTAGAACCGGAAATAGTCTCCAGCCCTCACTGGGCCTCCAGGACGCTGGCGTAGGCTTTCAGGTACACCTCTTAATACTTCACCGTCCGCCACAGCCGCTCCACGAAGATGTTGTCGACATACCGCCCCTTCTCGTCAATACTGGTCTTACACACGTTGGCCATACAAGCTCAAACCGCGTCTCGACAATCCATGCGGGTGCCGGGCCCTCAAAGGAAGAGCCTCCGCAGTGTCGGCGGGGGCGTGACTACTCAGCCAGATTGGGCGTTCACCGGCCGACTACACCGCGACCGGGAAGCTGATGCGAAAGGTTCTCGATTTTATCAAGTCTGGTGGGCTGTTTACGTTTCGGCCTCCGGTCTTGGAGGCGGATCGTGAAGTGCCACTAGCGGGCGTTTTCCATCTATGGCTTCTGGCATAGGGCCGTGATGGGCCGCTTGCCGTCGCAGGTGGGCACGGGCGATGATCCTGGCCAGGATGCGCAGCCCAGGTTCCAGCCGTTCTCCTTGTTTTGGGGTGTACGTGGGCGCCCGTCCCTTCGGCGCCGCCGGTACGCACGTCGTTTTCCTTGTGCCTCTTCTCGTCAACCCGTTCCTCCTGCTAGGTCCCGGCGGTGTTGCAACTGCGTGCCCGCCGTTGCCGCCGGACTTCCGCCGTCCATCAACCACTCTGCGGGCCGGGAGAACCGGGCGTAATCCCTCGAAAGGGACTTCATTGATGAAGTGGGATTGGTTGCCTTGTCGCTACACCGGTCCCCTCTTCAAAATGACACTCATAAAGTCATTCAGGATGTCAGCGGGCTGTACAGGAAAGTGGTTTGGCCGCAAGTTGCAGACCCGGGCCGTTTCAAAGCTGAATCCCAGGGAAATCACTCCCTGCGGGACGAAAACGGCGAACACTTTGTGTCAGGGGCCGGTTGCGGGAAAATGCAAGTTGCACCGCAAGTTGCAGTGGGAGTCGAGAGGTGTGGAAACCGGTGGGATGGGCACCGACGATGTGGCGGCGGGGTGCATCCGGGACCTGGGTCGGCCAGTCAAACCGGAGCTGGGGACTGGAAATAAAGCGACGGAGGCAAGGCAAGCTGGAACAGCCGCAGATGACCGCTGTTGCCGCCGGCGCGCCGGACTGCAATCGCTCCGGGGCGACTTTCACAGTGGGTGGGCTGTAAGGGGATTTGAAACGCATCGCAGAGTGCCAGCTTAGTCCTTTCCAAAGCTGAATCGAGCGGTTTTCGGGGCTTGGGAGCGCTTGTGTCGGGAGGGAATTTGTTGACGGCCTGTGTCAATGCGTTTGCGCTGATTGTATTGCATGTCCTCCATGTTGCGGCACCCGGGGATGGTCTAGGACGACCGTCCAGCGCTCTCCCTGAGTCTGATGCCGCTGGCGGGAACCGGCCAGGGACTCCCCTCTATCGGAACTGCTGACGCCTCGTGCAATGACCGGGGCCAGGGTCCTGCCGGGAGGTTCGTTGGCGATGGGCTGCCGCATCCTGATGGCCTGCTGCCAGTCTCGGCGTGTGCCCTCGTGTGGATGCTGCGGACGGTGGTAGAGGTTCGGGATTTTGTCGACGTCCACGAAGGCAGGCCGGAATATGGCCGATGTCGGTGGCGACGGTATTCCCGTTGGCCTGGACGGCAGTTCCGGGCCTGTTATCGCGGGGGCGGACACCAGCGGGCGGCTCTGTTCCGGCGGTTGCGGGGACTGCCTGCCATCGGTCGGCATTGGAACGGGCTCACGTGGCCTTTCAGAGCGAGCCGGTAGTTGGCCCCGGGGATGTGCCATCTCAGGCGGTCGGCAGCAACAGCGGTGACAATGACGACGACGCGCCGGTGGCAGTCGCCCTGGTGGTCCACGGCGTCTTGGTGCTGGGCTTAGGTTTTTGCGAACACTTTGGGGGAGATGGCTTCAAAATCCTTGCGCGAGCCTACTACGTGCCGGATACTGGATGGTGTTATCAGGCTTTTGCCAGTGATTCCTGCCGAGAAAACTGGCGGGTCCCGTCCCTGGACCCGGGTTTGGCCGCATAGGATTGAGCCTGGCTCTCCGAACGGCCGCCCACGCTGGATGGACCAGAAGGATTGAGCATCGCGCTCTACCGATGGCGTCTGCGAGGGAAGTTTCCCGAAGCGTACGGTTCGCTTCACCCAGGTATTGCTGTCCCAGGGGTATTCCTGCCCCACGGAGTGAATCGAGGAGGTGCCAGCCGGAAACATCAAGGCTGCCCCGGAGTTCCTTTCTGTATCACACCAACTGGCAGAGTGGTTACAAGCTTCGCTGTCCTTTCACGCAATTACAGTCGAAGTTGATTGCCAGCTCTGACTGTTCCATCACGACCGCGGCGTAACGGCTGAACAGTAGCAACCAGGCCGCCTATTCAATGCGCTCCGGTTTCACGATAACAACAAGCCGGACGCTTGCCATTGCAACGCAGTTCCCACCGGCCCGCTGGCTGACGGCATGGCCGCTGGCCCTGCTATGTTACTCTCCCGTACTCCCTCACGCACTCCCCATATCAGCAGTTGCCCGGCAAGTTTGACCCTGACGTAACTGCGTCTTTCGCCGGCCCCATCCGGCTTTCCCTGTTGAACCACCCGACCCTGGGCGTAGTGCGCCTTCTGCCAATTCGGGTTTCCCTTTCCGGCGCCCGGCCCTGGGCGTGGTCCATCTTGCGCGGGAGGGACTGGCCAAAGTGTGGCTTTTGCTCACCGGCATGGAAGCGGCCGGGACCGGACGGTCAACGGCGTTGTTTCCAAGTGGCGCGGCGAGCAGCAGAAAACGGGGGAAGGCGACCGGCAGCTTTGTCAATCACCAGCGACGTTGCCGATGGCGGCAACCGTGTCGGCAACATGCGAAAGGTTAGCGACAACGGCGATAACCACAACCCCATCGAGGAGGTGATACACGGCAACAACAACCATCCTGCGTTTCCTGCCCTAACGGGCCGGTTGGAGCAACCGGCGTACCGGCAGTAACGGACCAAGCCCGCCGCCTTCCCTGGCGGCGCGGCGGCAACCCGGGCGGCTCCGTGGGCCGCCCCTGATCTGACAATCGAATAGGCGCCAACGAGTGGGGCCGCTTCTCCCAATAGCGGGGGAAGCGGCCCCGCTCTTCGTGTTTCGCCACCGGCGGACACCCAAGCGGCTGAATGGACCGCACCCAGATACCTGCATCTTTAACAAGAGAGCGGGGTCGGTCCATTCGGACCGGCCTCGCTTTCTGCCTTTCGGAGGAAGCGACATGAACGCGAATACCAGCATTGAGACCACGACAAAGGTCATCACCCATCCCACTACCGGATTCGATAGCAGTGAAACCCGCGTGCCGGATACCGGACCGGCTGGGCAGCAACTGAACGACGCAAAGGAACCGGGCCGGGGCAAGCCGGAGAGCGAACTGCGGGCGGCGGCCCGGCGCAAGGGTCTCACCCTCAAGGAACTGGCCGATAAGATGGGCGTGAGTTACCGGTACCTGTCCCAGGTCAGCAGCGGCAGCAGGCCCTGGTCTCCCATGCTGCGGGAACGGGCCTTGGCGGTCCTGGGCGAGGTGCCGGGGCAGGGAATGGTCTACCGCCAGGGCGGCGTGATTACCGCAGATACCACCTGCATCCGGGAGCGGGCCCGGGAGGTGGGCCTGAGCATGGGGGCGCTGGCCGACCTGGTGGGCGTGTCCCGCAGCTACATGTCGATGGCGTCAAGAGGCAAGCGGAACATGAGCCCCGGGGTCCAGGCCAAGGTGGAGGCGGTGCTGGAGGCCCCGGCGAAGGTGGAAGCGGCGCAATGCCCCACCGTGGAACCCAGGACCCTGTGGGACCGGATGGACGCCCATGGATTTTCGCAGAACCAGGTGGCCCGGCTGGCGGGCATCAGCACCGGCCATCTGTCCCTGATCATGAACGGCCAGCGCACTCCATCGGGGGACGTGCTCCGGCGGCTGCACGAGGTCCTGTTCCAGCCCACGGCGGCGGAACTGGTGGCGCCGGTGGAATTGAAGGTGCTGGGCTG
>JAJEDS010000114.1 GCA_022821365.1 Dehalococcoidia bacterium
CAGCAGTTCCTCCGTCGCCCGTTACCAGAAGCGCATCAGCGGCCCCCTGATGGACCGGATAGACATTTTCGTGGAGGTGCCGCCGGTGGAGTATGAGAAGCTGGTGGATGAGGCGGAGGCGGAGGACTCGGAGGCAGTGAGGAAACGGGTGGAAGAGGCCCGGGAAGTGCAGGCGGAGCGCTTCGTCCATAGCGCGGGACGCTTCAACTCGGAAATGGGCGCAGCCGAGGTCTGGAAGATCTGCAACCTGGACAACGCCGCCCGCAGCCTGCTGCAGACGGCCACCAACCAGCTCAACTTGTCTGCCCGGGCCTTCCACCGCATCGTCAAGGTCTCCCGCACCATCGCCGACCTGGACGGCTCCGAAACCATCGGCGTCAGCCACCTTGCCGAGGCCCTGCAGTATCGCTCCCGGGGCCTGAACTGAAAGAGGTATTGGTGGGCTTATTCGGCCACTACAGACCTGAAGTTGTCGAAGTAGTCCGGGAAAGTCTTGGAAACGCACCCCGGGTCCAGAATTGTAATCTCCGCATCGCCCAGGGATGCCAGGGAGAAGCTCATGGCCATGCGGTGGTCGTTGTAGGTGTCTATTTCCGCCGACTGTATCCGGCCGGGCGGGTCGATTTCCAGGTAGTCCGGGCCTTCCACGACGCTGGCTCCCACCTTGCGCAGTTCGGCGGCCATGGCGGCCAGGCGGTCCGTCTCCTTCACCCGCCAGTTGCCGATGTTGCGGATGACCGTCCTTCCCTCGGCGAACAGGGCCGTTACGGCCACTGTCATCGCGGCGTCGGGGATGTGGTTCAGGTCCAGGTCCAGGCCGTGCAACTCCCCCCTGGAGACTTCAATGTAGTCCGGGCCTCGGCTGACTACCGCGCCCATTTGCTCCAGCACGTCGGCGTGTTGGACATCGCCCTGGATGCTGTCCGCACCCACGCCCGTAACCCTCACGGTGCCGCCCCGGATGGCTGCCGCCGACATGAAATAGCTGGCGGATGAGGCGTCGCCTTCCACCAGGGCGATGCCCGGCGACCGGTAGGTCTGGCCCCCGGCAACCCGGAAGGCCTGGTAATTGTCGTTCTCTACCGTAACGCCGTACCGGCGCATAACGTCCACGGTCATGTCAATATAGGGCTTGGACACCAGGTCGCCGATAATATTAATGTCAAGGGCTTCCTGGGCCAGGGGCGAGGCCAGTAGCAGCGCGGTAAGGTATTGGCTGGATACGTTGCCCCGGATGGACACGCTGCCACCTCGCAGCCCGGAGGACCGAATCCGCAGGGGCGGGTATCCTTCAGCGCCTTCGTACCGGATATCGGCGCCCAGTTGGCGAAGGGCGTCTACCAGGTGCCCAATAGGCCGTTCCAGCATTCGGGGCTCGCCGGTCAAAGTGTACTCTCCTTGCCCCACACACAGTGCCGCGCAAAGCGGCCGGATAGCGGTGCCGGCGTTACCCAGGAAAAGGTCTGCATCTTTCACGGCGAAGGGGCCGCCCTGGCTCTCCACGATGCACTTGGCGCCCTGGTCAAGAAAGGTCAGCCCGATGCCCAGAGTCTCCAAGGCGGTGGTCATGTATTGGGTGTCATCGCTCTCCAGCAGGTTGCGCACTTCGGTTTGCCCGCTGGCCAGGGAAGACAGCAGCAGCAACCGGTTGGACAGGCTCTTGGAGCCTGGCAATTGAATGGTCCCTCCTACCAGCCTGGCGGGTTTCAGGGTCAGCGATTCCATGCTCTTCTCACCCACTTTTTGCTTCCCATGGAAGGGATTTCAGCAGCCCCCGACAAAGCCGGGATGTTACTGCGGATTTTGACATAGGACTGCTAACAATGTAGCATATCAGTCGCCGGCCACAACCTTTTCTGGCCGCTAATTCCTAACAAATCACCGAGAACGACACGAGGGACTGTCAGTGGCAGACGAACAAACGGGAAAGCGGGGGGATGCCGGGTCGAGGTCCCCCCTGACACCGCCCGCGAAGGACGCAGCCTTCGCAAGGGCCCTGGATGAACTGGTTTCCCTGGCCCGGCAAGGGCACCACCCAAATTCCGACAATTTTAATCCTTCCGACCAATGGCTGGTGGACAACATGCCCATCTTCCAGGAAATGTCGGGAGATGAACAGGCCAGGGTGCTGGCGGAGGCCAGCGCCATAGCTAAAGAGGGAGAAGAGGCCAACGCCGCCGGACGAGCCGCCACCAAGGCCTGGCCGGGCGTGGCAGTCAAACTGGACAGCGGTGGCATCGGGTTCTTTAGCCAGTTGGGCGTGGTGCGCCGCCCCGATCTTACCCAGTATTACGTGGACGGTTTCGTTCCCAATCGGGACGCCCTTTCCTTCAGCGAAGAAAACCAGGCCCTGTTCACCGAGGTATTCGAGTGCATTAACGCCAGGCTTCGGGAACACCTGGCGTCCGGCCAGACGATAATTCAGACCGACCGCCAGATTTGCGACGCGCCCGGCCGTTCCTTCCACGCCCGGCAGTTGCTTTTTGGCGCCGACTACCTACAGCTTCCCTACATGTGGCGCCAGCTTACCTTTGAGTTGCCCGAGGCTGAAAGGGCGGAGACACCGGACATAATGGAGGTGTCCATCCCCCACTGGTATGAGGATCTGGGACTGCCGGAGGAATTGAAAGCCCGCCTTAGGGAAATGGGGATCAACCAACTGGTCTTCAAGGCTCCCACCAGAGGCCTGTCCCTGCACCTGGGCTTCGACTACGTGGGTGAACACAAAATGGGCCCCCTGTCCATCGCTATGCACCAGGTCAAGCAGAACAACGGCATCGCCATTCAGGCGGCCCTGAGCCTGGCCCGAATCCGCACCCTGAACGGCGCCATTTCAAACACCGCGCTTATTACCGTGGGCCCGTCCCTGCACGGCAAGAGCACCCTGACCATCATGATTGAACTGGCCAACAGCCAGTTGGCCGGTGTGCTGGGCCTGGAAACCGACCCCCTGGAGGGGGTCTACCCCATGAACGATGATATAGTGCTGCTCCAACCCCTGCGTGTACCCATCGTTTCCAACCGGGAAGGCAGCCGCTTCACCATCTCCCACAGCATAGACGGGACCGAGAACAACTTCTACGCCATGCCATTTGGCCTGAATGAGGCTGAAGACCCCATCACATTTGACGCGGTGAGGGGATCGAAAACAGAACCAAATCCCCAGGAAACCCTGGAGAACGTTCCGGTCATCCTGCCTGAGGACGTCGGCGACGCTGAGCCAAACTTCCTGGAAAACCCTGTCCTCAACATGCGCGTTACCCTGTCCCGCAGCCGCTTGCTTGCCCGCAAGGGTGTGGGCGGCTTGATCGATTCTATTACGGACGGTGAACTGGCGGACTCGGTGCACGTCCCCATGGAGCACACCGACCGTGTCTTCTGGCAGGAAGTGATGCGTCAGAACACGGTGATACCGCCCCTACGCCGGTTGAGCCTGGAGCAGTACATCCGCGTTCTGATGTATGGCGAGGCCGTGCAGATGGGCGCGGCCATTGGCGCCATAGGTCGCCCCTATGTGGAGTACTTTTCCGATCCCTTTATCATCGGGCTGGAGGACGAGAATGCCAACCTGATGTACCACATTTTGCAGCAACTTGCCTGGGGTGGAATGCCCCAGGAATACTACGTCTTCAACACCGGCGGCATTGGCGCTGACAGCAACGAGGAGGCCAGCGGGGCCAATTACAAGAAGATTCCCAGGGAACTCACGCTGATGCTCCAGGAGGCTTTGCTGCGGGACGCGGTGAAGTTTGAGTATGATCCCATCCTGCGTTCTGAAGTGGGTGTGGCCATCGTCAATTCCCAGGGCGAGGAACTTGTTGACCTGCGCAAGGACTGGCTGCCCCAGCATATCTACGGGGACGAGGAGTACACCGCCTGCGTCCTGGACCTGCGCCGCCGCCGTTACTTTGGCAGGGATGCCCAGGATAAGGCCGGTATCCTGCGCTACACCAAGGTCAACACTGCGCTGATAGACCTGGCGGACATACCGGCGCCGGCCAACGAAAGAGAACTTACCTGGCTGCTTTCGTTCTTCTGGCACGTTGATCAGGCCTACAATAGCCTGACCGAGTTGATGGATCGCATCGGCGAGGGGCAACGCCCCCTGCCTTACCAGTTGCGGGAACTGCAGGACAAGTACGAGACCGGCGTCGCAAATGGCCTGGAACTCAGCGAAGAGGGACTGGGCGCTCTGCCCAGGCTGGGCCTGGAAGCGGCAACGGCTTAACGAGTCGTCCCTGTTTCGCCAGCATGGGTGGCGGGGCCGGAGCCGGGAGATATTAACCCAAGACCTGCGCACAGCGGGACCGGAATAAGCTATGAGCATGGAACCTGGCAGTATTACTTACCCACTGGGCGCCCTGTCCAGGATTGAGGCGGAAACCTTCGGTGAGCCTGGCCGGCGCACCTTCAGGCTTGTGCTGCAGTCGGGCCGGGCGACCTCCCACGTTTGGCTGGAAAAGGAACAGCTCTTCCAGTTGGGGGCGGGTCTGAAGGAGGCCGTGGACCGGCAGACGGACTCGGACCGGGAAAAAGACAGCTCCCCCACCGCGCCCAGTTGGGCCGGCGACGAGACCCTGATCGAGTTCAAGGCCAGGGTGTTGTCCGGGAGGCAAGACGAGGATACCAACTCTTTCTACCTGCAGGCTCAGGGCGACGGGGACGAACAGTCGGGTGAAGAAGCGCCTTCGGTTAGCTTCTGGATTACCGTCGACCAGGCCTCGGTTCTGGCCGACGAAAGCCTGCGGATCTGCGCTGCCGGGCGTCCACCCTGCTTCCTGTGCGGGCTGCCCATAGACCCCAACGGCCACGTGTGCCCCCGGGCCAATGGCCACGCGGTATTTGAAACCGGCTGAATACCGGTTTCTACTGCGCCATCTCCCTGGGGGACTTGAAGGACTTTCCTGGTGGCATCAGACCAAATCAATGGCGACGTTCTCCTGAACGGAGAATTTCAAACTTGTGAACTCACCCCGCTGGGCTCCAACTATACCTTTGTGGCTTCGCTTCAACTGGGTGAACAGACTGACCGCGCCATCTACAAGCCCCGGGACGGAGAGGTTCCCCTGTGGGACTTTCCCCGGGGAACTCTTTACAAGCGGGAATATGGCGCATACTTGCTCAGCCAGGTACTGGAGTGGGACTTCATCCCCCGCACCATCATCCGGGAGGGCCCCTACGGAATTGGCTCGGTGCAGCAATACGTGGAACACGACCCCCACCTGAACTACTACACGCTGGGTGAGGGGGATGCCGAAGAACTGCGAATGATCTGCTGCTTCGACCTGGTGTCGAACAATACCGACCGCAAGGCCAACCATGTGCTGGTAGACGAGAAAGGCAAGCTCTGGGGAATTGACCAGGGCCTGACCTTTCACGCCGACACCAAGATCCGCACCGTCATCTGGGACTTTGGGGGTGAACCCATCCCGGACTTTTATCTTCAGACCCTGACCAGGCTCCTGGGCCAGTTCGTTCGCCCGTCGGGGAAATTCAAGGAGCTGCTGGACCTGCTGTTGCCCGATGAAGTGATCGCCCTTCAGAAGCGGATTCAATGGGTGCTTTCGGAGCGGACTTATCCCGGTTTGCCCGGGCGCCGCAGGCGGCGATGACTCGCTTCCCAGTTGAAGCCGCTTTTGCACTGGTGGTCCACCGGCATTGAAGTGAGCGGTTAAGGTTCATCGGCTCTTGGTGAGCTTGTCGAACCATTAACGGGGGAGTCCTTCGACAAGCTCAGGAAGAGCGGGAAAACCCGCATCACTTCAGAGCAGTTACACTACCAACTACCGTTTTACCGCCCTTCGGACTCGTCCGCCAGCAAGGAAAGGTCAAAGTCGTCCAGGGTTTCCAGGATGGTGTGCGCCTGGCTGACATCCAGGTTGCGGGTGTATTCGGTGCGAACGCAGATAGTGTATGCCCCGGACGCCACAGCCGCGGCTATGCCGATGGGCGAGTCTTCGATGGCGATGCACTCCGACGGCGGCACGCCCAGACTTTCCGCCGCCTTGATGTAGATGTCCGGCTCCGGCTTTCCCCGGGTGACGTCGTCCCCGCCCAGCACGGCGTCGAATGCTCCGGTAAGCCCGATGGCATTCAGTTTCAGGTCTACCCACATGTGGAGGGAAGAAGAGGCAACGGCCTTGGGCAGACCCCGATCGTTGCATGCCTGTAGCAGTTCCCGTACGCCGGGCTGGGGCTCCAGTTCCTCCTGCATCACCTGCCGCACAATGTCATCGTAGCGGCTTATGTACTCCTCGGCGAGCAGCGGCAAAGGGCGCCTCAGCTTCAGCACCCGCCACGTTTCCCCAATGGTCGTGCCAATCAGAAACTCCTCGTTTTCCTGAACTGAAACCGGTTCCACACCTTCCTGCACCAGCAAACGGTTTATGGCGCTGAGAAAGAGGGGTTCGCTATCCACCAGGACCCCGTCCATGTCAAAGAGAATTGCTCGGTAGCCTGTCATTAAGTTCCTTTGCTCCTGTTTCGAATGGGATGTTGTGGTTACACTCGGTAGGCCACTCTTGGTAGTCTCGTCGGATTATAGCCTCGTCCAGGCTGCAGTGGTTTAAGGTATCTGAGGGACGGGGAACCAATAGGCAACCCTATCAGCATCTCACTCTTCGTCGGAAACTAGAAAGCATGAAGAGGCCTTGAAAACAGCCCAGAGGTTGTCGCCCATCGCAATGCCCATTTCGTTCAGGGACGTGCCGGTGATGTGGCACTTCAGGTCCACTGCCCCGCAAGCCAGGGTGACCTGGTAGCCCGGGGGCCGCAACTCTATCCCTGAAACCACTCCTGGCAACCGGTTGCGGGCGGAGGACCCCCGTGGTTCCGTGTCCGACAGGATGATGTCGGACGCCCGAATGCCTATTGTAATCCTGTCGGTGCTGGCGGCGTCGGACAGGGGAACATCCAGTTGCAAACCGCCTGACGGGGCGGCACAGACCATCGTTCCGTCCTGTGGGTGGACGGAGGTCACCACCAGGGAAAGCAGGTTTTCTACTCCCACCAGCCGGGCCAGCCGACCGTGGCCCGGCTGCCCCAGCACTTCCAGGGGTGCGCCGGCAGCTTCCACCCTGCCCTGGTTGATTACCTGCACCGTGTCGGCCATTGTTATGGCTTCTTCGATTTCGTGGGTTACCATAATTGCGGGTACGCCCGCCTCGCTCAACCTGGTCCGCAGTTCGGAACGAAGGCTTCTCCGCAGTTCAACATCCAGCGCGTTGAAGGGTTCGTCCAGCAGCATCAGCGCCGGTTTTGGCGCCAGCGCACGAGCCAGGGCCGCCCTCTGCTGCTGGCCCCCCGAAATCTGGTGAGGACGCCGGTCCACCAGTTCACTTAGTTGAAACAGCTCTACCATCTCCGCCAGCCGACGCCGACGGTCTTCCGGTCCCCAATCAATCAACCCGTAGCCGATGTTGCCGGCTACCGTCAGGTGGGGGAAAAGATGGTAGCCCTGGGTAAGCAACCCCACTCGCCGCAAGTGGGGCGGGACGAAAATACCGGTCTCGCCGTCATAGACCGGCTGGCCGCCAATTTCGATGTGCCCTTCCAGGGGCTGAAGTAGACCGGCGATTGCCCGCAGCAGGGTGGTCTTTCCGGCCCCCGACGGGCCGAACAGGGTCAGTAAATGTCCCGACTCCACTTCCCACTGGGCCTCCAGGTTGAATTGGCCGACCCGGTACTTAACCCAGCCGGCAGACTGGGAGGCTGAGGACTTGGTCTGGGCGCTGCTCAGATTGATTCCCGCCACCGGTTCCTGGATATAAGGCCCAGGGCACCCAGCACCAGTAATGCCAGCGCAAGCAGGATTACCGACAGGGCTATGGCGCTTTCCAGGCTGGTTTCCATGGCGGTCATGATGGCCAAGGGCATGGTCTGGGTCTTACCCATCAGGTTGCCGGCGAACATGAT